>NZ_DAMAGB010000037.1:0-70964 GCF_031995485.1 Janthinobacterium sp. | reverse complement strand
GGCCTGCAGGCGTTTTACCTGCGCCGCTGGCGCCTTGGCGCTTTTCAGCAGCGCCAGCGCGCTGCGCGCCCCGTCCAGGTCGCATTGCTGCGCCAGCACGGTGGCTGCCTGCACCTGTTCGGCCACGCTGGCCGGCTTGTCGTCCGGCTTGTTGACAAACCAGATCCCCACCAGCGCAGCGGCCGCCAGCAGCCACGTGCGCAGCCGCACGGGCGGACGCGGCGGAGGCACGGAGCGGGCCACGGCAGGTTTCTTGGGCGCCGGCTTTTCGAGTACCGGTTTTTCCGGCGCCGGTGCCGCTTCGGCGGCAGGCGCCGGCGCAGGAGGCGTGACAACGGGCGGCACCGGGCGCCACTGCGATGGCACCGGCGGCGGCATGGCGGCAGCGGATGCTGGCGCTGGCACGGCCATGACGGGCTCCGGCACGGCCGGCGCCTGCTGCGCCGTGCCGCAAAACGGGCAATACGCCACGCGCAGCGGCAATTGCTTGCCGCACGCGGGATTGATACAACGATCGTTTACTGGTTCAAGCACGTTCCTACCTTTTTTGACATCCATCGTGGCGAACGCTGCGGCCAATGCTGTCGCCAGATCCCGGCTGCGCTCCCTTGCAATATTACCCTACAGCTGCGTCTACACCGCACGGCGACAGTGTTCTCGCGGCATTTGACACGCATCAAGCGGCTTCGTACCGAGGCTCCTAAGCTGCTACTACCGCCCACGCCAGGCACCTACAAGGAGCATGCCATGCCAGCCCACCTGATTATCGAAGACGGCCAGCCCTGGTGGTGGGACAGCGCCGATATCTGGGTGGTGCCCGGCAGCGATCCGAATGGCGCGCCTGGCGCCCCGATTGCCGGCACCAGCAACTATTTGTGGGGGCGCGTGCACAATACGGGCAATAGCGCCTCGAACGGCGTGCGGGTCGATTTTTACTGGGCCGATCCGTCCGGGCAGATCGCGGTCGGCTTTGCCACCAAGGTCGGCTCGGCCTTTGCCGACCTGGCGCCCGGCGCCACCCAGGAAGTGCTGTGCCTGGTGCCGTGGTTCCCCGTGATTGTCAATGGCGGCCACGAATGCCTGCTGGCCGTGGCGCAGGGTGCGGGCGACATCAATCCGCTGCCCGACCCCTTGCCGAGCGGCTATGCATTCCAGCCCTTGCAGCACGAACAGATCGCCCAGCGCAACGTGACGGTAGTACAGGCGGCGCGGCGCGCGCAAATGCTGGCCATCAGCGTGGCGGCGCTGCCGCGCCAGGCCAGGCAGGTCGTGCTGCAACTCGAGCACGGCGGCGAATTGCCCGAACGCCTGCTGGCCACGCTGCGACTGGACAAGTGGCAGCCCGCGAAGGAAGCCAGGGTCGAAGCCGGCCTGGCGCGCACGCCGTACTGCGACAGCGACCATCCGGGCGAGCAGAAGCTGGAAGTGGCGGTGCCGCGCGGCCAGGCCATGCCGGTTTACCTGAGCATACGCGCAGACGAACTGCCGCAGCAAGAATATGCGCTGCTGCGCGTGCTGGAAACCGAGGACGGCAAGGTGGTGGGCGGCGTCACGTATGTGCTGATCAGTGCCGACGAAAAAGGTAGCGAACACGCAAGCAACGAGGAGTACGCATCATGAGCGACACCCCCATGCAGGTGCTGACGCGGCCGTTCGCAATCGAGCCCGTCACCAATATCATGATGCCCGACGGCATCTTCGACAATGCGCTCTTTCATCTGCGCATTGCGGCGCACATCACCAATATGTCCGGTACGGCGCTGACGAACGTAACGGTCTACCTGGAAAGCGTGGGCGACCCCGGCATCGTGCCGGTGGCGCGCACCTTTTTCTTTGCCAGCATCCCGGCCGGCGCTGCCATGCTGGTGATGTGGGACGCCAACTTCCAGCATGCGGCGCCCGGCAAGCGCCTGGTCAGCTTTGTCGCCAAGGCCGACGGCCACACGCCGCGCCGCTCGATCCAGCAGATCTTCGTGTCGCAAACCCGCTTCGACAGCGCCACCAATACCTATACCTGCGCGATCGAGGAAGGCACGCTGACCTTGTCGAAACCGCAAGGCCATCTACCCGGCAAGACCTGGGGCGGCAGCGGCGACGGCAAGGAATGCCGCTGCCCGCCGGGCCTGGGGCCGGTAGTGCCAACCGGCATGACGCTGGTGTGGACGCCGAACCCGGCCTACGCAGGCGTGCATGGCGAACTGCCATTTTCCGATCCGTGGTGGAAGGTGCTCGCCATTATCATCGCCATTATCGCCGCGCTGGTGGCGATTATCGCGGCGGCGCAAGGCGCGGGCCAGGCCAGCTTCAGCGTGGGCGGCGAGTTCGAGGAAACCGATCCCAGCGTCGACTGCTGCTCGCTGGAAGGGGCCGGCTCGGGCGAGCCGGAATTTACGGTGGCGGGCGTGGCGTCGGCCATCGCCTCGGGCGCAATCGCTGTCGCCTGTTCCGACGCGGCCGATCCATTCTGGCGCGGCCAGGAAGCCACGCCGCCGGCCGCCGGCGAGTTCACGCTGGGCGAAAGGGTGGTGGCACAATGGGTGCTGCCGGAAGCGCCGAACGCCGGCAGGCCCTATACGGCCGATGTCAAATGGACCTACGAGCGCTTTACCACGGGCGGCACTTACCAGCATGCGGTCAGCGAGACCCAGGTCAATATCCATGTAGCCGGGCCGGTCGAGACCGATACCCCGGCCGTGGTGCAGGCTTTCGAGCCGCTATGGGTGCGCGCCAGCTTCCGGCGCGACAATGACACCGTCTTCCGCGGCAATGAACTGTATGCCTTCGTACTGTTCCAGGCGCCGCAGGGGCTGTATTTTGTCGAGCCGCTGGTGGACGATGGCCTGGGCTTCGACCCCGGTGCCAACGATGGCGTGTATGCGGCCAGCCTGGACCTGAAACGGGCCTACCGCCTGCTGCTGAAATATGGCCAGCAGGTTTATGGCAACTGGCGCGTGTTCATGTTTGCCCAGGACGTCAACCTGACCAAGCCTGGCACCCCGCCCGAAATCGCCGCGCAGCATATCGGCGGCATGTTCGTCGCCAGCGCCATCGAACTGACGTTCGATCCCAGTCTGCCGTGTCCGCTCAAGGCGCAGGCGAATATTCTGGTGGTGTAAATCAATAACTGTGTTGGCTTGGGCTGGCGGTGGTGTCGGGTTACGCCCTGCGACAATCGAGGCGCTGGCGCAGGTCGGATTAGCGGCGCAGCCGCGTAATCCGACAACAGTGTTGGCCCGGGCCTGGGCCGGTGGTGGTGTCGGATTACGCGTTCCGCTAATCCGACCTACGGCTATCGCTTCAAGCCTTCACGACATCCACTTTTGCGATCACCGTTTTCGGCACGATCTCCGTCTCCGGGCACGACGCGAGCGCATCGGAGTATTCGAGCCAGCGCTTCAGGCTGTCCATGCGGCGGATGGTGATGCCTTTGCCATTGATATAGCCGATCTGCTCGAAATTGGCGGGGCTGGTGGTCATTTTCGAGACTGTGGGTGCATTCTCGACCAGGCGGTCGTAGGCCTTGCGCGCCTTGTGCTCCCACTTGGCCAGCACGGGGTCGTCGAAGCGGTTGCTCTCGAAATACACGGTGACGGTACGGTCGTGGTTGGCGAAGCCGACAATGGCGGCTCCCTTGCGTATCGTCATCAAGACATCTTCCTTGACGCCCGTGACGGGCACCAGCAGGGCCGCGCGGCCATCGGTGTCGGGCCGTTCCATCGGGATATCTTGTCCAATCAAGCTCATCGCAGCACTCTTAACATTACTCTGTTGATGTCGCCCTGACACCGGAGGCGGCAGGGCGTTTTACAAATAATACATTGCCCTCCAGCACTGCACAAGGTAATCAGGAGCCGGCTGGCAAGGAACTGCATGCACACCACTGCCCTCCTCCCGATGGGGAATGGCGGCACGGGTAGCCAGCGCCTTATAATGCGCAGTTCTCCCCACCCGCACGCTTGCCACCATGACGCTCCCAGACAATGACACCAGCCGGCTTGACGCCATCAGCGCCGCCGCCACCGAAGTGGCCGCGCAAAACGTGGCCGACCTGCTGGCCATGGCCATCTGCCACCGGCCCGACGAACCGGCGCTGGTCGTCTGCGACAAGCGCAGCTGGCTCAATGTGGTGCTGGCCGACGCCTATCGCCAGGCCTTGCCCGATGCGGCCTTCATCGATTTCGATGACGTTACGCCCGAAACCGTGCTGGCCGCATTTGCCGACATGCCGGCCGGCAGTCTGGTGGTGCTGATCCAGTCCACCAGTTTCCGCCTGGAAGCATTCCGCATTCGCATCGAACTGTTCAAGCGGGGCCTGAAAGTGATCGAGCACGTGCATCTGTCGCGCATGCCGGGCGTGCAGGGCCTGCACTACATCGCTTCGCTGGCCTACGACCCGGCCTACTACCGCGGCGTCGGCCACGAACTGAAGGCACGCATCGACCGTGCCCGCCATGGCATGGTCGACAGCGGCGGCGAGCAGCTGGTGTTCGCCTCGCCATTCGAATCGGCCAAGCTCAATATCGGCGACTACAGCGGCATGAACAATATCGGCGGCCAGTTCCCGCTCGGCGAAGTGTTTACCGAAGCGCAAGACCTCGAAGCGGTCAATGGAAGGGTGCGCATCTTCGTGTTTGGCGATACCAAATTCATGGTCAACCGTCCCGATACGCCAATTACCCTGATTATCGAAAAAGGCCGCGTGGCGGGCACGGAAAACGCCACGCCCGAGTTCCTGGAAATGCTGGAAATTATCCGCGCCCATGAAGGCGACGTGTGGGTACGCGAACTGGGCTTCGGCATGAACCGCGCTTTTTCACGCGAGCAGCTGGTCAACGATATCGGCACCTATGAGCGCATGTGCGGCATCCACCTGTCGCTGGGCGCCAAGCATGGCGTCTACGCCAAGCCGCAATTCAAGCGCAAGGATGCGCGCTACCACGTCGATATCTTTGCCGTCACCGAAGCGGTCTACCTCGACGGCGAGCGCGTCTACGCCGACGGTGCCTGGCAAGTCTGACCTGTCCCTCCCCTGCCGGGTGATGTTACCGCCTGGCAGCGACCTGTTTCCCCGCCTTGCCACTTGCTCCTTCCGCCTGCTTTGCCACGCAAACAGCGCGGAAATGTCGCCTTCTGCATGGATATTCAACATTCTTGCAACATTTTAATATCAAAATTACATATTAATTAAATAAAAAGAATACAGTGGAAACCAGTTGCGATATATTCGGCGCTCCGCAGCATTGACACCCATCCGGCATTCAATTGCTGGCCCCCACGACGGGCCGGCAGGACAGCTGCGTCCGACATAAACGCTATCTACGACATCTGGAGAATTTTGGAATGCCCTCTTTTATCAACAACATGAACATCGGCAAACGTTTGCTGCTGGGTTTTGCCATCGTGCTGCTGTGTTCCTTGTTGGCAATCGGCATCGGTATCGCGCGCCTGAGCGCAGTGGCCGAATCGACGCGCCACCTGCTCGACGAGCCATTGGCCAGCGAGCGCTATATCAGCGACTGGTACCGCAACGTGTATGCCGGCATCCGCCGCAGCCTGGCGATTGCCAAAAGCAGCGACAATTCGCTGGCCGACTTCTTTGCCGCCGAAGTCGTCGAATCGACCAACGGCTCGTCGGCGCTGCAAAAGCTGATCGAACCGGCCATCAATACGCCGGAAGAGAAACAGATCTGGACTGAATTGATGGCCTTGCGCAAGCAATACCTGGCATCGCGCGACGAAGTGTTTGCCTTGAAGAAGCAGGGTGAGATCGAACAGGCCTCGACCCTGGTCGACAACAAATATGCGCCGATCGCCCGCAACTACGCCGACAAGATCAAGCAGTTGCTGCAATACGAGCGCGACGACATCAACCTGCGCGCGGCCGAGATCCAGCAGATTTATGAAACCAGCCGCAACCTGATGCTGGCACTGACAGTGCTGATGGTGCTGTTCGTGTTTGTCTGCGCCGCGCTGCTGGCCAAATCGATCACGGCGCCGCTGGCCAAGGCAGTGCAGCTGGCACGCCAGGTGGCCGATGGCGACCTGACCTCCACCGTGACGAGCAGCGCGCGCGATGAAGCGGGGCAATTGCTGCGCGCGCTGGGCGAAATGAATGGCAAGCTGTCCGGCATGGTCAGCGAGGTGCGCGGCTCGAGCGACACCATCAACACGGCCTCGCAGGAAATTGCGGCCGGCAATGCCGACCTGTCGAGCCGCACCGAGTCGCAGGCCAGTTCGCTGGAAGAAACGGCCAGTTCGATGGAAGAGCTGACCTCCACCGTGCGGCAGAATGCCGACAATGCGCGCCAGGCCAATCAGCTGGTGATCTCGGCCAGCAGCGTGGCTGGACGCGGCGGCAGCGTGGTCGAGCAGGTGGTCACCACCATGAATGGCATCAAGGACAGCTCGCGCAAGATCGCCGACATTATCGGCGTGATCGACGGCATCGCCTTCCAGACCAATATCCTGGCGCTGAACGCGGCGGTGGAAGCGGCGCGCGCCGGCGAACAGGGGCGCGGTTTTGCCGTGGTCGCCACGGAAGTACGCAACCTGGCCCAGCGCTCGGCCGGCGCGGCCAAGGAAATCAAGACGCTGATCGGCGACTCGGTGGCGCAGATCGACCAGGGCGGCGCGCTGGTCGATGAAGCGGGCAGGACCATGGAAGAAGTCGTCAACAGCGTGCGCCAGGTGGCCGATATCATGGCCGAGATCACGGCCGCGAGCGCCGAGCAAAGCGCCGGCATCGAGCAGGTCAATATGGCGATCACGCAGATGGACCAGATGACGCAGCAGAACGCGGCGCTGGTCGAGCAATCGGCTGCGGCGGCTGAAAGCATGCAGCAGCAGGCCGGCGCGCTGGCGCAGGCGATGCAAGTGTTCAAGACCGGCACGCTGGCGACCAGCACGCCGCGCCTGGCGCCGCCGAAGGCCGAACGCGAGCGCCTGCGTATCGCCTAGGTTTGGTCAAACTGCAAGATACCGGCCGCCGCCAGCTCGCGGTCCCAGCTGGGCGCCGGCTGGTACTCAAGCACCAGGAAGTCGATCAGCGCGCGCACCTTGGGCGACAGCTGGCGGCTGGCCGGATACAGCGCACTTAGATAATTGAGAGGCAGCGCCCAGTCGGCGAGCACCGGCACCAGGCTGCCGTCGAGCAAGGCCCGCCAGGCCAGGAACGTGGTGCTGTAGACGATGCCCAGCCCGCGCTGTGCGGCCTGCTGCAGCACCAGGCCGTTATTGGCCGTAAAGCCGGCCTGCACGCGCACGCTCACCTCTTCCAGATCTTCTCCCTGCCCTCTCTGAAAATGCCAGTTGGTGCCATCGGTCAGATGGCTGAAATGCAGGCACTGATGGTTCAGAAGATCTTGCGGCGTTTGCGGCACGCCGTGTTGCGCCAGATACGCGGGACTGGCGCACAGCACCGCGCGGCACGGCGCCAGCGGACGCATGGCCAGCGCGCTGCTGTCCGGAATGCCGCCCACGCGGATGGTCAAATCAAAACCGTGGCGTATCGGGTCGAGCAGCGCGTCGTCGACAAACAGTTCGGCGCGCAGTTGCGGATGCAGCAGGCTGAAACGGGCCACGGCGTCGGCCAGCCAGGCGCTGCCAAAGCTCGATGGCGCCTGGATGCGCAGCGGTCCGGCCAGCGGCGCGCCCGTTTGCACCATCTGCGCCACCGAGCGTGCCGCCTCCTGCGCCTGGCTGACGGTGGCCATGCAGGGCGCCAGGTACGCGCGGCCCGCATCGGTCAGGCTCACTTCGCGCGTGGAGCGGTGCAGCAGCCGTGCGTTCAGCCGTACTTCCAGCTGCATGATGGTCTTGCTGACCATGGCGCGCGACAGGCCCAGGCGCTGGCCGGCCAGCGTAAAACTGCGCTGGCGCGCCACCTCGACAAAAATCTCCATCGCTTGCAATTGATCCATGTCAAAGATTGTCTGCGTTTTGGCGACAATCTGTCAACCGATGATCGATTGTTTGCCATCCCAGCCCGTCCTACAATGGCGCCTTCCATTCATTTCCATTTATTTCCGGAGCCGCCGCCATGCTGACACCTGACCAAAAAGAACACTATCAACGCGACGGCTACCTGGTGCTGCCTGACTTCAAAAGCCTCGACGAGATCGCCGCCCTGCGTGCGCGTGCCGAGCAGATTGTCAACGAATTCGACCCGAGCCTGAGCCAGTCCATCTTCACCACGCGCGACCAGGTCAAGAACAGCAACGATTATTTCCTCGCCTCCGACAACACCATCCGCTGCTTCTTTGAAGAAGAAGCGTTTGGCGCGGACGGCCAGCTGAAGCAAGCCAAATCGCTGTCGATCAACAAGATCGGCCATGCCATGCACGACCTGGACCCCGTGTTCCGATCCTTTTCCGCCGACCCGAAACTGGCGCAGGTGGCGCGCGACCTGGGCCTGGCGCAGGCGCAGGTATGGCAATCGATGTATATCTTCAAGCAGCCCGGCATCGGCGGCGAAGTGCGCTGGCACCAGGACGCCACCTATTTTGAAACCACGCCGATCAGCGTGACCACTTTCTGGTTCGCGCTGGAAGATGCCACGCTCGACAACGGCTGCCTGTGGGCCGAACCGGGCGGCCATCGCGGCCCGCTGCGCGAGCGCTTTATCCGCGAAGGCGACGCCGTGCGCGTGGAAAAACTCGACGCCATGCCATGGCCCGACGACAGCACCGCCGTGCCGCTGGAAGTGAAAGCGGGCGCGCTGGTCTGCTTCCACGGCCTGCTGCCGCACTACAGCGCGCCGAACCGCTCGCCCGTCTCGCGCCATGCCTATACCCTGCACGCCACCGACGGCCAGACCGAATACGCCAAACATAACTGGATACAGCGCGACGCGTCGTTCCCGGTGCGGGGTTTCGAGTAATGCGCATCCAGATTTTTGCGCCGCAGTGGGGCAATAACGAGCTGCCAGCGGCCGTGTTGATCGACAAGGTGCTGGCAGCCGGCTTCGACGGCATCGAGATGTCGCTGCCGCTGGACGCAGCGCTGCGTGAGGAATGGACCGGCCGCATCGCCGACGCCGGCCTGGCGCTGATCGCCGCGCAATGGGAAACCGTGTTCCACAGCGATTTTGCGCAGCACCGCGCCGCGCTGGCAGAACTGCTGGAGAACGCCTGCCTGGCGCGCCCGGTGCTGGTCAACACCCACACCGGCAAGGATTACTATACGCAGGCGCAGAACGCGGAGCTGATCGCTCTGGCCGCCGCCATCTCGGAACAACACGGCGTACCCATCGTGCATGAAATCCACCGCAGCCGTTTCAGCGGCCACCCGATGCTGCTGATGCCTTACCTGGAGCAGTACCCGGACTTGGCGCTGACGGCCGACCTGTCGCACTGGTGCTGTTCCTGCGAGTCGCTGCTGGCCGACCAGCCGCACACGCTGGCGCGCACCCTGCCCCATGTGCGCCATGTCCATGCGCGCGTGGGCCATGCGCAGGGACCGCAGGTGGCCGATTTTCGCGCGCCGGAAGCCAAGGATGCGCTCGACGCGCACCTGGCCTGGTGGGATACGGTGGTGGGCTTGCGCCGCGCGGCCGGCGCCGAGCTGCTGACATTCACGCCCGAATTCGGCCCGGCACCGTATCTGCAAACGCTGCCGTACACGCAGCAGCCGGTCGCCGATGCATGGGAACAGAACGTGGCGATGCTGCAGCTGCTGCGCGCGCGCTATGCTGACGCCTGAGCAAAGTTCGCCTGCACGAAGTCGATGAATGCGCGCAGCGGCGCCGGCAGATGGCGCCGGCCCGCATAGTATAAAAACGGGCCGGGAAACGGCATCGCCCAGTCCTGCAGCACCGGCTGCAGCTGGCCCGCATCGATATGCGGCTGCAGCCACTCCTCGAACAGATACACCAGTCCATGGCCGGCGATGGCCATGCTGACCGCAAAATCGAAGGCCGTCGGCGTGACGATAAGCGGGCCGCCCGGCTCCACGCTCACCTTCTGGCCGTCGCGCTCGAACTCCCACGGCGGAATCGCGCCGCTCAAGAATTTCCCCAGCAGGCAGGCATGCTGCAGCAGTTCGCGCGGATGCGTGGGCACGCCGCGCCGCGCCAGGTAGGACGGCGACCCCGCCACCGCGAAGCGCTGCGTGCGCGGGCCGATCGGGATCGCGATCATGTCCTGTTCCAGCCGCTCGCCATAGCGGATGCCGGCGTCGCAACCACTGGCGACGACATCGACAAAATTATTGTCGACCACCAGTTCCACCCTGATCTGCGGATAGGCGCGCAAAAACTGGTCGACCATCGGCTCCAGAAAAAAACGCGCCGCGCTGACCGGCACGTTCAGGCGCAAGCTGCCGCGCGGGCTGTCGCGCAAGTCGTTCAGCACATCGAGCGCGCTGGCCACTTCATCGAGCGCCGGGCGCAAACGCGCCAGCAGCAGCGCGCCGGCAGCCGTCGGCGTCACGCTGCGCGTGGTGCGCTCGAGCAGGCGGATGCCCAGCTGCTGCTCCAGCCGGCGCAGCGCCTCGCTCAAGGCCGACGCCGACTGGCCGCTGGCGCGCCCCGCCTGGCGAAAGCCACGGTGCTGCGCCACTAGGGCAAAAGTGGCCAGGTCGGCCATCGAAGCAGTATCGGCATTCATGGGGACTTTCATTGTGCGAAATTGTGTACAACCCGTGCAGTATTACTGCGATTATCAAGCAATGCAATTGCCACTACCATGGGTGCTCCAGTCATCCACCACCACACAGGAGCTTCCATGACCACCTATTCCCCTGCCCTGCACCAGTTCACGCCCGCCGGTTCCGATCTCGTGTTCAACCGCGTCGGTTACGGCGCCATGCAACTGGCCGGGCCGCATGTGTGGGGTCCGCCGAAGGATCGCGCCGCCGCTGTCGCCGTGCTGCGCGAAGCGATTGAACTGGGCGTCAACCATATCGACACCTCGGACTTCTACGGCCCGCACATCACCAACCAGATCATCCGCGAAGCGCTGCATCCGTACCGCGACGGTTTGACCATCGTCACCAAGATCGGCTTCGTGCGCGGCGCCGACCAGTCCTGGCTGCCGGCCGCCTCGCCGCAGCAGCTGCGCGACGCGGTGCACGACAACCTGCGCAACCTGGGCCTCGATGTGCTGGACGTGGTCAACCTGCGCGCGCCGGGCCTGGAAGGTCCCGATGGCTCGTCGATTGCGGAGTCGCTGGCCACGCTGGTGCAGCTGCAACAAGAGGGCCTGGTGCGCCATATCGGCGTGTCGAATGTCGATGCCGGCCAGGTAGCCGAGGCGCAGCGGATCACGCCGATTGTCTGCGTGCAGAACCACTACAACCTGGCGCACCGCGCGGACGACGCGCTGATCGACGCGCTGGCCGCGCAGGGCATCGCCTATGTGCCGTTCTTCCCGCTGGGAGGATTTTCGCCGCTGCAGTCCGATACCCTGAGCCAGGTGGCGGCAAGCGCCCGGGCCACCACCATGCAGGTGGCGCTGGCCTGGCTGCTGCAGCGCGCAGCGAACATGCTGGTGATCCCGGGCACCTCGTCGGTGGCGCATCTGCGCGAAAATGTGGACGCTGGCGCTCTGACACTGGACGCAACAGCGCTGGCGGCATTGAACGCCATGTAAGCCATGGACGGAGAGGTCGCTTGCAATTGAGTAGTGCGCTATATATACTGTGCGGATGGATACCAACAACCCCCTGCACCAGGTGCCGCGCCTGGACAGCCAGCTGTGCTTTGCGCTGTACTCGACCTCGCTGGCGATGAACAAGCTGTACCGCAAGCTCTTGCGCAAGCTGGGCCTGACCTACTCGCAATATCTGGTGATGATGGTGTTGTGGGAACGCGACGGCTTGACGGTGTCGGAAGTGGGCGAGCGCCTGTTTCTCGATTCGGCTACCTTGACGCCGCTGCTCAAGCGCATGGAACAGGCTGGCCTGCTCAGCCGCGCGCGCGCCGCCAGCGACGAGCGCCAGGTGATCATCACGCTGACGGAGGCCGGCAGCGCACTGCGCGAGCAGGCCGCGCTGCTGCCCGAAGCCATCCTGACGGCCAGCCAGTGCAGCGTGGCGCAAGTGGTAGATATGAAACAGCAGCTCGATCAATTGCGCGCCAGCCTGATGAAAAGTGAGTAAAAACAGCGATACGCCGAGCAAAATCCGGCGTATCCGGCTTTCCACATTGCCGGGCAAAAGCCGGCCCGGAAAGCGCCTATCTTTATTACAAAACGATACAAGCAGCACGCCTCCCTGCGTTTAGAATAGTCGCCACTATTTCTTTAAAACAATATCAGGGTGAGTATGCGCATACCTTTCGGCTCCGTGGCCTCGTTGGCTCTCTGCTTTACCGTTTCCGCCTTTGCCGCCGAACCATTCGACGACAAATTCCGCCAGCTCGAAGAACTGCTGCCCACCCCGAACACCTACCGCACCGCCTCCGGCGCGCCGGGCCACGCCTACTGGCAGCAGCGCGCCGACTACACCATCCGCGCCACGCTCGACGAAGCGAAACGCGAAATCGCCGGCAGCGGCACCATCACCTACCATAACCGGTCGCCCGACACGCTCGGCTACCTGTGGGTGCAACTGGACCAGAACATCTACAAGCCCGACTCCGACGCGCGCCGCATGGCCACCGCGCCATCGCGCCAGGCCTGGGCCAGGACGGCGGGCGAAGAGACGATGAAATTCGAAGGCCTGCGCGGCACGCTGGCGCGCGGCGACTTCCAGGGCGGCTTCAATATCCGCGCACTGAAAGGCGCCGATGGCCAGCCTTTGAAATACGTTATCAACCGCACCATGATGCGCATCGACCTGCCGCAGCCGCTGAAACCGGGCCAGGACTTCGTGTTCCAGGTCGACTGGGACTACCGCATCAACGAGCAGAAGGTGCTGGGCGGGCGCGCCGGCTTTGAGTATTTTGAAGAGGACAAGAACGCGCTGTTCGAGGTGGCCCAGTGGTTCCCGCGCATGGCCGCCTATTACGACGCGGCCGGCTGGCAGCACAAGCAGTTCCTCGGCTCGGGCGAGTTCACGCTGGAGTTCGGCGACTACGACGTGCAGCTGACGGTGCCGGCCGACCATGTGGTGGCCTCGACGGGCGAA
Organism: Janthinobacterium sp.; assembly: GCF_031995485.1. NCBI lineage: Bacteria > Pseudomonadati > Pseudomonadota > Betaproteobacteria > Burkholderiales > Oxalobacteraceae > Janthinobacterium > Janthinobacterium sp. The sequence continues at coordinate 57,899 of NZ_DAMAGB010000037.1, read as the reverse complement.
CTGCAAAATCCGCAGGACGTGCTCTCGGCCGCCCAGCGCGAGCGCCTGGAAAAAGCCCGCACCAGCGACAAGCCGGTGATTATCGTCACGCAAAAAGAGGCCGAAGCGGCGGAAAAATCGGTCAGCCGCGCGCAGAAGACCTGGCATTTCAAGGCGAGCAATGTGCGCGATTTCGCCTGGGCGTCGAGCCGCAAGTTCATCTGGGATGCACAGGGCTACAGCAAGGGCGGCAGCAAGCTGATGGCGATGTCCTACTATCCGAAGGAAGGCAATCCGCTGTGGGAAAAATACAGCACGCAGGCCATCGTGCATACCATCGAGCAGTACAACAAGTACAGCATCGACTATCCGTATCCGACCGCGATCTCCGTCAACGGCCCGGTGGGCGGCATGGAATACCCGATGATCTCGTTCAACGGTCCGCGCCCGGTCAAGGATAAAAAAACTGGCGAGCTGACCTACTCGAAGCGCACCAAGTATGGCCTGATCGGCGTGATCATCCACGAAGTGGGCCACAACTACTACCCGATGATTATCAACTCGGACGAGCGCCAGTGGACCTGGATGGACGAAGGGCTGAACACCTTCGTGCAGTACCTGGCGCAGCAGGCGTGGGAAGAGCATTATCCGGCTTCGCGTGGCGAGCCGCGCGAGATCGTCGACTACATGCGTTCGCGCGACCAGGTGCCGATCATGACCAACTCGGAGTCCCTGCTGCAGTTCGGCAACAACGCCTATGCCAAGCCGGCGGCGGGCCTGAACATCCTGCGCGAAACCATCCTGGGCCGCGAGCTGTTCGACTACGCCTTCAAGGAATATGCGCAGCGCTGGAAGTTCAAGCGCCCGACCCCGGCCGACTTCTTCCGCACCATGGAAGACGCGTCGGGCACGGACCTGGACTGGTTCTGGCGCGGCTGGTTCTATACCACCGACCCGGTCGACATCAGCATCGACGGCATCAGCGAATATGGCGTGAGCTCGAAAAATCCGGAAACGGAAAAAGCCTGGAAAAAGGCGCAGAAGGCGGCCCAGCCGGAGTCGGTCACCGACCGCGCCAACAAGGGCATGCCGCGCCGCGTCGACGCGCATCCGGAACTGAAGGATTTCTACAACGAGCACGACGATTATACGGTCACCAACAAGGACCGCAACGCGTATGCAGAAACGCTGGCCAGCCTGGAGCCGTGGGAAAAAGACCTGCTGAAACAGGGCAAGCATCTGTACCTGGTCGACTTGTCCAACCTGGGCGGCATGGTGATGCCCTTGATCCTCGAGATCGAACTGAAAAGCGGCAAGAAGTACATCGAGCGCGTGCCGGCCGAAGTGTGGCGCTACTCGCCGAAAAAGATCACCAAGGTCGTCATTACCGACGAACCGATGGTGGGCCTGGTGCAGGATCCGTATTGGGAAACGGCCGATATCGACACCAGCAACAACGCCTGGCCGCGCAAGGTGACGCCATCGCGCCTGGAACTGTTCAAGAGCGAGAAGTCGCCCAAGGATAACCTGATGCGCGACTTCAATACGCCGTTGAAAGCCAAGGGCGCACCTGGCGGCAAGGACAGCGAATCGTGATCCTGCGGCGCCTCTGCGCGATGGCCATGCTGGCCCTGGCCGGCACGGCTGCGAACGCCCATAACTACCATATGGGCATCGCCGACATCAGCTACAACGCGGCCAGCGGCAGCACCGAGATCGTGCATACCTACACCGGCCACGACGTCGAGGCGCTGCTGACCCAGGTCTACCAGCGCCAGTTCGACCTGGGCCAGAAAGACAGCGAAGCGGCACTGCGCCGCTATGTCGACAAGCAGTTCTATATCGTCGGCGCGAACGGCAAGCGATTGCGCCTGGAGTGGGTCGGCATCAAGGTCAATGCCGACAATGTGGTGATCTTCCAGGAGATCGAACGCACGCGCCTGGCGCCCGGCGCGCGCATCCACCACCAGCTGCTGACGGATTTTTTGCCCAGCCAGCGCAATACCCTCAATGTGCAGGATGGCGAGAAGATCCAGACGCTGTTCTTTGACCAGAAAAACGTCGAATTGCCGGTAAAATAATTGTGTACCCCAACGTCAAAATGCCGGGGTCGGACCCTGAGGGTCCGACCCCAGTTTCTGACCTTGGGTGAAAAACGCCGTTCCATCAACACCTCGATATCAAGAAAACCCGGCATCCTGTCACACGATTGACCTGCAGGCCTTAAAATGCCTGCCTGGACAACCTGATAGCGGCCGCCTGGCGGCCGGCACCGACATGAGCACTGCCGCACCGATCTTCAACGACCCATCCCGACTCACCGCTGCCTTGCGCGACGACGGCTATGCCGTGCTGCGCCCGCAGGACGTGGCGGCGCTGGCCGGCTGCACGCTGGACGCGCTGCGCGCGCTGGAACCGAGCTGGAACGACCTCGCGCTCGACAATTACCTCAAGGATGGCGGGCGTTACCGCCGCCGGCGCCACTCCTGCTTCGTGCAGGACGGCGGCGAGCTGGCGCAAACGCCGCACCGCGCGCACTGGCAGCCGGTCGAATACAACGCCCTGCACGGCGGCATGTACCGCCTGTTCGAGCCCGTCGAGCCGGCGATTGTGGCGCAGGCGGCCTGGCACCAGCTGATTGTCGCGCTGGGCAATGCCTGCTCGCAGGTGAAAGGTGCGCAGCCGTGGTTTATCGAAGCGCACCAGTTCCGCATCGACACCACCGACGGCATCGGCCGCCCCACGCCGGAAGGCGCGCACCGCGACGGCGTCGATTTCGTCGCCGTGCTGCTGATAGGCCGCGAGTCCATCAAGGGCGGCGAGACGCGCATCTTCGAGGCCGATGGCCCGAACGGCAAGCGCTTCACCCTGACCGAGCCGTGGTCGCTGCTGCTGCTCGACGACGCTGCCGTGATCCACGAGTCGACGCCGATCCAGCCGGTGGGTGCGGCGGGCCACCGCGACACGCTGGTGCTGACCTACCGCGCCGCCTGCTTCCAGGGCGAAAACTAACAGACTGTCACAGCCCGCACGGACCACCGAAATAGTTACCCTGAAGTTACTTTTGACAGGGTAAATCCGATATAGTCACACGATGTCGATACTGCGCGCCGGCCGCGTCCAGCATCCAAATACACTGAAATTCAAGGAGAGGTCCGTGGACTCCAACAACCAGATCAAGCCCGACGAAATCGAAATCCTGATCGTCGAGGACAGCCCGACCCAGGCCGAGCGCCTGCGCCGCCTGATCCAGTCGCTGCACTACAACGCGCGCGTGGCCGCCAATGGCCAGCTGGCCCTGGCCGCCATCCGCGAGCGCAAGCCGCACCTGGTGCTGTCCGATATCGTCATGCCCGAGATGAACGGCTACGACCTGTGCCGCGCCATCAAGGCCGACCCGACCCTGCGCGACATTCCCGTGATCCTGGTCACCTCGCTCAACGACCCGAAGGACATCATCCGCGGCATCGAGTGCGGCGCCGACAATTTCATCCGCAAGCCGTACGCGGAAGACTACCTGCTCAACCGCATCAGCCACATGCTGATGAACCAGAAGCTGCGCAAGAACCAGAACGTCGAGATCGGCATCGCGCTGTACCTGGGCGACCAGAAGCACTTCATCAATGCCGAGCGCCAGCAGATCCTCGACCTCTTGATCTCGACCTATGAACAGGCGGTGCAGGTCAATGGCGAGCTGCAGGCGCGCGAGCGCCAGGTGATCGAGCTGAACATGCGCCTGGCGCACCATGCGGCCGAACTGGAAACGACCAACCGCGAAATCGCGCTGAAAAACCTGGAACTGGCCGAGGCGAGCCGCATGAAGTCGGCCTTTATCGCCAATATGTCGCATGAGCTGCGCACGCCGCTGAACGCCATTATCGGCTTTACGGGCGCGCTGCTGATGAAACTGCCGGGGCCTCTCACGGCCGACCAGGACAAGCAGCTGACCACCATCCGCGCCAGCGCGCGCCACCTGCTCTCGCTGATCAACGACATCCTCGACGTGGCCAAGATCGAGGCGGGCAAGCTGACGCTGTCGATCGAGGCCGTGCCCTGCCATCAGCTGATTGCCGAAGTGGCAGAGACCTTGCGTCCGCTGGCCCAGCAAAAAGGCCTGGCGCTGGAAGTGGACGCCGGCTCGCAGCCGGTGGTGATCGACACCGACCGCCGCGCACTGACGCAGATCCTGATCAACCTGCTCAACAACGCCATCAAGTTCACCGAACAGGGCAGCGTGCGCATCGGCCTGGCCCAGCGCGAGGAAGACGGCGCGCTGGTGACCGAAATGAGCATTACCGACAGCGGCGCCGGCATCAAGGAAGAAGACCAGGCCAAGCTGTTCCAGGCCTTCTCGCAGCTCGATTCCACCTCGACGCGCCATGTGGAAGGCGCCGGCCTCGGCCTGTACCTGTGCCAGAACCTGGCCAACGCCATCGGCGGCGCGCTGTTCTTCAACAGCGATTATGGACAAGGCAGCACTTTTACGCTGGCCCTGCGCAGCAAGGCCTGAGCCGTGTGCACTGCAATATGAGGAGATGGATAATATGGTCAAACCGTCACCGTAGTTCTACGGTATTGCACTGCACCATTTTCGGCGCTATAGTGTAACTGTCTCCTCCAAGTCGTTCTCCGAACATTTGGATTCAGCCCGCGCCGCAAGGTTCGCGGGCTTTTTTTTGCCTATAGGCCATCGAACCAAACCTGCTGCGCGTCGCGCTTTGCGGCCGGCGATGCTCACCGTACTTGAGTACGGCTGCGCTTCTCGGCCACAAATCACTGCCGCTCGCTACGGTTTCGTTCGACGTCATGACGTCAACAAATTTTTCTCGCTGCTCATAGTTAAATCAAACGATTAAGTTATATCATTTGTTTGAGTTATGTGATTTAATTCCAGGCATGAAAAAACCTTCACCTCCGGCGACGCCTCAAGCGTCCGACAAGGACCAGCCAGCGTGCCAGCCCGGCTGGCGCAATCTGTTCGGCCATTGCGTGGCGCGCAAGCCCCGTTCCGATGGCGAGCAGTCGCGCGAGCGGCTGCTGCGCAGTGCCATCCGCCTGTTTGCCGAACAGGGCTATGCCCGCACCTCGACGCGCGAACTGGCGCAGGCGGCCGGCACCAATGCGGCCGCCATCAGCTATTACTTCGGCGACAAGGCCGGCCTGTACCGCGCCGCCTTCGCCGAGCAGTCGAGCGACCCGCAGGACAATATCGCGCTGTTCGACCAGCCCCATTTCACCTTGCGCCAGAGCCTGCAGGGCTTCTATGCGCAGATGCTCGCGCCGATGCAGCAGGGCGACATGGCGCGCGACGCCATGCGCCTGTGGTGCCGCGAAATGCTGGAACCGACCGGCCTGTGGGCGCGCGAGATCGACCAGAATATCCGCCCGGAACACGAAGCATTTACCCGCGTGCTGGCGCGCCACCTGGGCGCCAAGGCGGACAGCGACGACATGCACCGGCTGTCGTTTTCCATCGCTTCGCTCGCACTGCAGCATATGGTGGGCGCCGAAGTGATCCAGACGCTGCGCCCGCAGCTGATGGCCACGCCACAAGCGGCCGAGACCTGGCTGGGGCGCATGGTCGACTATGCGCTGGCAATGGCCGAAGTCGAGCGCGCCCGCCTGCATTCCATTACCCCGATTCCAACCATCGATACCGCAAAAGGACAAGCATGAGGAAGTCTGAATACGCCCTGGCCGCCAGCATGATGCTGGCGCTGGCAGGCTGCGCCTTGCAGGGACCGCCACGCAGCGTGGAAGCGCCCGCCCCCGCCAGCTGGCACGCGCCATTGCCGCACAACGGCAACGTGGTCGACCTGGCCAGCTGGTGGCAGCAGCAGGGCGACCCGCTGCTGGTGGAACTGATCGCCGACGCCCAGCAGGTCAGCCCGACCATTGCCACGGCGCGCACGCGCATCGTGCAATCGCGCGCCGACCGTGTCGCCAGCGGCGCGGCGCTGGCGCCCGCGCTGGACGCCACCGGCAGCGTGGTGCGCACCAGCCAGCAGTCGGCGCAGCCGGGCGGTACCACCTCGCAGGCGGCGCTGCAGGCGTCGTGGGAAATCGATGTCTTCGGCGCCAACCGCGCCACGCGCGACGCGGCCCAGGAACGCTATGACAGCGCGCAGGCCGGCTGGCACGACGCACGCGTATCGGTCGCGGCCGAAGTGGCGAACCAGTATTACAGCCTGCGCGCCTGCCGCCAGCTGCAAAGCGTGGCCGAACAGGATGCCGCCTCGCGCAGCGATTCGGCGCGCCTGACGCAGCTGAGCGCCGACGCCGGCTTCCAGCCGCCAGCCACCGCCGCGCTGGCGCGCGCCAGCGCCGCCGAAGGCGCCAGCCGCGCCATCGAACAGCGCGCCGCCTGCGACGTGGAGGTGCAGGCGCTGGTGGCCTTGTCCGCCATGCCGGAGGACACGCTGCGCGCAAAGCTGGCGGCGGCCCCGCTGGTGGTTCCCGCCCCCGTGGCGATCAATGCGCTGCCGGCACAGACGCTGGCGCAGCGGCCCGACATCTTCAGCGCCGAGCGCGAAGTGGCGGCCGCCAGCTTTGAAGTCAGTGGCGCCAAGGCTCAGCGCTATCCGCGCCTGACGCTGGCCGGCTCGATTGGCAAGGGCAATATCCGCAGCGGTGGAGAAAGCATCACGGCCAGCACCTGGAATATCGGCCCGCTGGCCGTCAGCCTGCCGATCTTCGACGGCGGCCGCCGCCGCGCCCAGGTCGATGCCGCCGTGGCGCGCTATGACGAGGCGGTCGTGAAATACCGCGCCGGCGTGCGCCAGGCCGTGCGCGAAGTGGAAGAAGCGCTGCTGAACCTGCAAAGCACGGATGCGCGCAGCAGCCACGCACAGACGGCTTTGGACGGCTACCGCGTGTCGTTTGTCGCCACCGAAGACCGCTATAAGAATGGCCTGGCCAGCCTGATCGAACTGGAGGACGCGCGCCGCACGCGCCTGGCCGCCGAAAACACCGTGGTCAATCTGCAGCGCGAACGCAGCAGCGCCTGGGTGGCGCTGTACCGCGCCGCCGGCGGCGGCTGGAATGCCAGCCAGGCCACCACCTCCCCGACACCCTGAGACGCGTCACCCTGGACGGACTAGAACATGAAAAAACTGACATTCAAACCGATTACCGTGGCGATCGCCGCGCTGTGCATCGCCGCCGGCGCCGGCGTGGCGCTGTATTCGCCCGCCTCCACCGCGGCCGACGAAAAAGACAAGAACGCGGTGCAAAAACCTGCGCTGACGGTTACCACCGCCAAACCGCAAACGAGCAGGCTGCCGATCAAATTGAGCGCCAACGGCAACGTGGCCGCCTGGCAGGAAGCCGTTATCGGCAGCGAATCGAACGGCCTGCGCCTGACGGAGGTGCGCGTCAACGTGGGCGACGTGGTGCGCGCCGGCCAGGTGCTGGCCGTGTTCTCGAACGACACCATCAACGCCGACGTGGCGCAGACCAGGGCCGCCGTGCTGGAAGCGGAAGCGAATGCAGCCGAAGCGGCGGCCAACGCCGGGCGCGCTCGCTCGCTGCAGGCGACGGGCGCCATCAGCGCCCAGCAGATCAGCCAGTACCTGACGGCCGAACAGACGGCCAATGCCCGCATCGCATCAAGCAAGGCGCAGCTGGCGGCGCAGCAACTGCGCCTCAAATACACGCAGGTCGTGGCGCCCGACAGCGGCGTGATTTCGTCGCGTTCGGCCACGGTCGGCTCGGTAGTGGGCGCCGGTACGGAACTGTTCCGCATGATCCGCCAGGGCCGCCTCGAATGGCGCGCCGAAGTAACGGCATCGGAACTGCTCAACCTGAAACCGGGCACGCTGGCCGAAGTGAAGGCCGCCAACGGCAGCGTATTGACCGGCAAGGTGCGCATGATTGCGCCGACGGTCGATCCGCAGACGCGTTCGGCGCTGGTGTATGTGGACCTGCCGGCCACCACCGGCAGCAATGCGCCGTTCAAGGCCGGCATGTATGCCAGCGGCGCGTTCGAACTGGGTACCTCGGGTGCATTGACGGTGCCGCAGCAGGCGATCGCCGTGCGCGACGGCTTCAGCTATGTGTTCCGCCTGAACGCCGACCAGCGCGTCAGCCAGATCAAGGTGCAGCCGGGACGGCGCCTGACGGACCGCATCGAGATTTTGAGCGGCATCACGGGCGACACCACCATCGTGGTCAATGGCGCGGGCTTTCTCAATGATGGCGACCTGGTTCGCAATGTCGCGACACCAGCAGCACCAGCAGCACCGGCAGCACCGGCGAAGAAATAAGGAAAAATCATGAATTTTTCCTCCCTGTCGATCAAGAACCCGATTCCGGCCATCATGCTGTTTGCATTGCTGACGCTGGCCGGCCTGCTCGCCTACAAAGCCAATCCGGTGCAGGACTTCCCGGACATTGAACTGCCGATCGTCACCGTCAGCGCCTCGCTGCCGGGCGCCGCGCCGGCCCAGCTGGAAACGGAAGTGGCGCGCAAGATCGAGGACTCGGTCGCCACCCTGCAAGGCGTGAAGAACATCTATACCAAGGTGCTCGACGGCGTGGCCACCATCACCGTCGAATTTATTCTGGAAAAGCAGATCGCCGAAGCCGTCAACGATGTGCGCGATGCGGTGGCGCGCGTCAAGGCCGACATGCCGGCCGAGCTGCGCGATCCAACCGTCACCAAGGCCTCCACGGCCGGCCGGGTGGTGCTGACCTTTATCGCCTCGCCCAAGCCGGGCGTCGACAATCCGCTCGATGCGCCCGACCTGTCCTGGTATGTCGACAACACGGTCGCCAAGCGCCTGCTGACGGTGCCCGGTGTCGGCGCCGTCACGCGCCTGGGCGGCGTGTACCGCGAGATCCAGGTGGAGCTCGACGAAGCGCAGATGGCCGCGCTGAAGGTGTCGGCGCTCGATGTATCGCGCCAGCTGCGCCTGGTGCAACGCGAAGCGCCCGGCGGACGCGGCGACGTCAGCGGCGCCGAACAGTCGGTGCGCACCATCGCCACCGTGAAGACGGCGGAAGAACTGTCGCGCGTCGATATTCCGCTGCCGGACGGACGCCACGTGCGCCTCGACCAGGTGGCCAATGTGCGCGACACGATCGCCGAGCCGCGCGCGCTGGCCGAGCAGGATGGCAAGCGGGTGGTGGCATTCGAGGTATTCCGCACCAAGGGCGCCAGCGAAGTGGCGGTTGCCAATGGCGCGCGCGAGGCGGTGGCAGACCTGCAGAAGGAAAACCCCAGCATCGTGATCCAGCAGTCGATCGACAATGCCTTCCCGGTGGAGGAAAACTTCGACGGCTCGATGGAACTGCTGTACGAAGGCGCGCTGCTGGCCGTGCTGGTGGTATGGTGGTTCCTGCGCGACTGGCGCGCCACGCTGGTCGCTGCCGCCGCCCTGCCGCTGTCGGTAATGCCGGCTTTCCTCGGCATCTACTGGTTCGGCTATACGCTCAATACCGTCACCCTGCTGTCGCTGGCGCTGGTGGTCGGCGTGCTGGTCGACGACGCCATCGTGGAGATCGAAAATATCTCGCGCCATCTGCGCATGGGCAAGTCGCCGATGGAAGCGGCCATGGAAGCGGCCGATGAAATCGGCATGGCGGTGATCGCCACCACGTTTGCGCTGGTGGCGGTGTTCCTGCCGACCGCCTTCATGAGCGGCATTCCCGGCCTGTTCTTCAAGCAGTTCGGCTGGACCGCCGTGCTGGCGGTACTGGCGTCCCTGGTGGTGGCGCGGCTGCTGACACCGATGATGGCGGCGTATATATTGAAACCGCTGGCGCACAAGGAAGAACAGGACAGCTGGCTGATGACGCGCTACCTCAATACCATGCGCTGGTGTTTGAACCACCGCGGCATTACGGCGATCGCCTCGATGGTGTTCTTTGTCTGTTCCATCATGCTGGTGCCGCTGCTGCCGACCGGTTTCGTGCCGGCCGCCGACCGCGCGCAGACGCAGATCAACCTGGAGCTGCCGCCCGGCTCCACGCTGGCGGAAACCCAGGCGGTGGCGGCGCAGGCGCGCAATGCGGCGATGCAGGTGCCCGGCATCAAGGGCGTCTTCAGCTCCATCGGTGGCGGCTCCAGCGGCGACGCGTTCGCGCCGGGCGCGGCCGCTGAAGCGCGCCGCGCCGTGCTGACCCTGACCACCGTGCACCGCACCGACCGCAAGGAATCGATGGCGGGACTGGAATCGCAGCTGCGCGGCAAGCTCGACGCCATTCCCGGCGCCCGCTTCACCGTCGGCCCGCCCGACACGGGCGTCAAGATGCAGCTGGTGCTGCGTTCGGAAGACCCGGTTGCGTTGATGGCTGCCGCACAAAAGGTCGAGCGCGAACTGCGCGGTTTGAAAGGCATCGGCAACGTCAACTCCAGCGCCTCGCTGGTGCGCCCGGAAATCATCGTGCGCCCCGACTTTGCCAAGGCGGCCGACCTGGGCGTCACCGCCGCGTCGATCGGCGAAACGGTGCGCGTGGCCACGGCCGGCGACTACGATACCGATTTGACCAAGATGAACCTGCCCGAACGGCAGGTGCCGATCCGCGTCAAGCTGCCCAACAGCGTGCGCGCCGACCTGGCCGCCATCGAACGCCTGACCGTGCCCGGCAAGAACGGCCCGGTACGCCTGGCCAGCGTGGCCAGCGTCACCATGGAAAGCGGCCCGGCGCAGATCGACCGCCTGAACCGCAGCCGCAACGTGACGCTGGACGTGGAACTCGGCTCGCGCACCTTGGGCGAATTGAACGAGGAGGCGCGCGCGCTGCCGTCGATGAAGAACCTGCCGGCCTCCGTCAAGATCGCGGAACTGGGCGACGCGCAGGAAATGGCCTCGCTGTTCGCCAGCTTCGGCCTGGCCATGCTGATCGGCGTGCTGTGCATCTACTGTGTGCTGGTGCTGCTGTTCAAGGACTTCATGCAGCCGGTAACCATTTTGGCGGCGCTGCCGCTGTCGATCGGCGGCGCCTTCGTGGCCTTGCTGATCACCGGCAGCGCCCTGTCGATGCCATCGATGATCGGCCTGATCATGCTGATGGGGATCGTTACCAAGAACTCGATCCTGCTGGTCGATTATGCAATCCTGGCGCGCGAGGCCGGCATGGACCGTTTCGATGCCTTGGTCGATGCCTGCCACAAGCGCAGCCGTCCGATCCTGATGACGACGATTGCCATGGGCGCCGGCATGATGCCGCTGGCGCTGGGCTGGGGCGCCGACCCGAGCTTCCGCTCGCCGATGGCGATTACCGTCATCGGCGGCCTGATCACCTCGACGCTATTGAGCCTGCTGGTGGTGCCGGCCGTGTTCACCTATATCGACGACCTCGAACATCTGCTCAAGCGTCTCAGGGACAAGCTGCGCCGCCACAAGGCACCCGCAGGCAAAGTGGCGCTCGACAAGCATTGAGCTAACGATACGTAGGTCGGATTAGCGGCCCCGGCGCCGCGTAATCCGACAACATCGTTGGCTGAGCAAATCAAGAAAAGCGATGGCCAGGCCCCGTGCCTGCGCCATCGCTTTTGTCTATCTGGCATACTGCGCCAATCGTCTATTACGCAATTGGCACTCTCATGAACCATACAAAACCGCTGGCGCTGTTACTGGCCTGTACTCTGCTCGGCGCCTGCTCGGACAAGACCGCACCGGTGCCGGCCCAGGCCAGCGCCGCCGCGCCGCCACCGCCCGCTGTTCCCGCAGCCGCCCCGGCCGACACGCCAGCCGCCGAAGCCGCAGTGGCCGCCAAGACCGACGACATGAAAACCCCCGAGGCGCGCGCGCGCGACAGCAAGCTGGAGGCCGACATGATGCGCGCCGTCTTCGGCAAGAACTACCGTCCCGACAGCGACGATGCGCTGGCCGACCTGCCCGACCCGGACAGCAAGGAAAAAAACGCCGACAAGCTCAGTTATGTGGTCAGCGCCGTCAGTCACAAGCTGCTGCCGGACGGGCGCGCCATCCTGGTCGCCAATGCGGAAACGGCCAACAACGAAGGTACGGCCGAATCGGCCCACGCCTCGCCAGGCTTGCTCAACGTGTTTTACCTGGCGCCCAAGGGCAAGCCCGGCGACGAGTCGTGGCAGGTGGTCAGGCGGATGGAAAACATCGACAGCCTGGGCTCGTCCGGCCAGCTCGGCGAGGTGCACTGGGTAATGCTGGGCGCCGGCAAGCCGGGCCTGGTGATCCGCCACGGCTACACGGGCCAGGGCTACACGATCACGCAGCTGGCGCTGTTCGAACTGGGCGAGGACAAGGTCACGTCACTGGAAGGCGGCATCGAACTGCACTCGGACAATGACGGCGCCTGCGGACCCGAGACGGAAGAATGCTGGATGGTCGACGGCAGCTGGCACTTTGCCGCCGCGCGCGATGGCGGGGCGTATGACGACCTGCTGATCGACTTCAAGGGCGCCAGGGAAAAAATCAAGCCGGGCGTGACCGTCAAGCCGGACCAGGAGCCACCGCGCACCACCACCCCGATCAGCGGCCATGCGCGCTATGCGTTCGATGGCAAGAAGTACAAGCTGGTGGAGGGGAAGAACATCGTGCCGGAGGTGTGAAACGACTCCGGACCATGCGCAGGTCGGATTAGCGCGCCAGCGCATAGGCGCGTAAGCCGACAACATAGTTGGCGCGGCCGGTGGTGGCGTCGGATTACGCGCAAGCGCCAATCCGACCTACCCGCCCCGCGAATGGATGCCGGCTATTTTCGCACCGCTTCCAGCCGCGCCATCAGCGGCGCATACATCTCGCGCGTATGGCTGGTCCAGCGCTTTGCAGCGCTGTCGATATCCTGGCACAGGCGCTCCGACAGGATGGTGTCGCCCTGCTGCAGCGCCCAGATCGCATATTCGGCGCGCGTTTCAAAACTGCCGTAGCGCGTCATCGCATCGTCGAATTCCGCCTTCGCTTCCGCCTGCCGCCCGCTTTGCGCCAGCGCGCGCGCCGTCAGCAGCGCGACGACCTCGGGACGAAAATGGATATCGGTGCGGCGGATGAATTCCAGGTGCGTCAGGGCCTCCGCCCCGCGTTCGCATTCCAGGTAGGCGCGCGCGGCGCCCATGCGGATTTCCAGGTCGGATGCGAACGCGCCCTGCAGGCAGGCTTCATAGGTGCCGGCCGCCGCCTGCGGGTCGCCCGCTTCCAGCTGCGCGCTGGCCAGGCGCATCTGGTTTTGCGCCGTCGGCGTATAGTCGTAGGCGGCGCGCGCTTCGCGCAGTTCGCGGTGCGGGTCAAACACCTGTACTGCCACCGAGGCGACCTTGCGCGCGCCCTGCGGCAGGCGCGAGTTGGGCAGGTAGATCGCAAAAAAATACACCAGGCTGCCCAGCAGGGGGAAGATGAACAGTATCAGCAGCCAGTACAGCGGCTGCCCGTTGCGCACCACATGCACCGCAAAAAATAACGCGACCAGTATGTTCAGGCCTATGCCGAGAATCTCCATGCCCTTCTTTCTCCATTCATTGATGATGGCCGATCTTACACCGGCTCATATCAGCCTGCCATGCCGCAAAACTTAAGGTGCCGGCTGCCAGCCGCCGCCCATGGCGCGGTATAAATCCACCGAAGCGACCAGGATGCGCGTCTTCAGCTGCAGCAGTCCCACGTCGGCGCTGTACAGCGAACGCTGGGCGTCGAGTTCTTCCAGGTAGGATGCATAGCCGTTGCGGTAGCGGTTGTGCGCGATGCGCAGCGTTTCGGCCGAGGTAGCGCGGCGCGCGTCGTTCTCCACCGCCTGCTGGCGCAGCCGGTAGATGGCGCCCAGGCTGTTCTCGGTTTCGGAAAAAGCGTTTCTCACCACGTTTTCATAGGTGTACGCCAGCTGGTCGCGCTGGGCGCCGGCGATATCGGTCTGCGCCTGCACGCGACCGCCGTCGAACAGCGGGCCGGCCGCCAGCGCGCTCAGGCGCCACAGGGCCGTGGGCGCATGCAAAAAGTCCGTCAGCGTGGTGGCCTGGCCGCCGCCGGTGGCGGTCAGCTTGAACGAGGGCAGCAGCTGGTCGCGCGTGGCCGCCAGCGTCGCGTTGGAAGCGGCCAGGTTATGTTCGGCGCGCGCGATGTCGGGGCGGCGGCGCAGCAGTTCGGACGGCAGGCCGGCCGGCACCGGCGGCGCGCTCAGTTCCTGCAAAGTCAAGCCGCGCGCGATCGGGCCGGGATTGCCGCCGACCAGCACTGCCAGCGCGTTTTCCTGTTCGAAGATCTGGCGTTCCAGCTGCGGTATCTGTTCGGCCGCAGCATGGTACTCCGACTGCGCCTGCTGCCATTCGAGCTGCGAGCTGTAGCCCACCTCGAACTGCTTGCGCGCCAGCTCGCGCGACTGCACGCGCAGTTCCAATGTGGCCTGCGTCAGCGCCAGCTGGGCATCGAGGCCGCGCAAATTCAGGTAGGCCGTGGCCACGCTGCCGGCAATCGACAGCGCCGCCGCATCGAGGCTGGCCTGCTCGGCGCGAAAGCTCTCGGCCGATGCATCGGTCAGTTTGCCCAGCCTTCCCCACACGTCGATTTCATAGCTGGCCTGCAGCTCGGCCTGGAAGACATTCGTCACATACGGCACGCCGCTCGAGGCCAGCGTGCGCGTGCGTGTTGGCGAGCCGTCAAACGACAGCGTGGGCGCATGGTTGGCGCCGGCCTGCGCCAGGCGCGCGCGGTATTCCTCCACGCGGGCGCGCGCCACGCGCAGGTCGCCATTGTGGGCCAGCGCGGTGGCCACCAGATTGCTCAGCACCGGGTCGCCAAACGACTGCCACCACAGCTGCTCGACTCTGGCGGAACCCGGCTCGGCGCCAGCCGCCTGCGCGCGCCAGCCAGACGGCAGCTGCAGGCTCGACGCAGGCTGCGGCGGCGCCTTGGCGGCGCAGCCTGCCAGCGCCACCGCCAGTGCGGCGACGATCAACAGCGGGCGGCGCTTCATGGTTTTGCTTTCTTCGGTGCCGGCGGCGGCGCCGGATTGTCCGCCGAGTCGTTCAGCACGGCCGACGTATCGACGCTGACCACCACCGACATGCCCGGCACCAGCCGGCGCGCATTGGCCTGGCCCGCATCGATGCGGATGCGCACGGGAATGCGCTGGGCGATTTTCAGGTAGTTGCCGGTGGCGTTATCGGCCGGCAGCACGGAAAACTCGGAACCGGTGGCCGGCGAAATCCGCTCCACCTGGCCGGTCAGCACGGCGCCATCGAGCGCGTCGACGTGGAAGGTGGCGCTCTGCCCTTCCTGCACGCCGTTCATCTGGGTTTCCTTGAAATTGGCGATTACCCACATCTGGCGCGGCACCACGGCCATCAGCTGCGAGCCGGAATTGACGAACGCGCCCTGGCGCACCGTCACCTGGCCCAGCTGGCCGTCCGACGGCGCGATGATGCGCGTGTTATCGAGATCGATCTTCGCCGCTTTCACTGCCGCCTGCGCATTGGCGACCGCGGCGGCCAGCGCCTGCTTGTTGACCACCACCGACTGCACGCTTTGCTGCGCAATATCGACATTGGCTTTTGCCTGCGCCAGCGCGGCCGCCATCTGCGCCTGGGTGGCGCGTGACTGGTCGAATTCGCGCTGCGACAGCGAGCCGTCGGCCACCAGCTGCTCGACGCGATTGAGGTCGGCGGCCGATTTTTTCGCCTGCGCTTCGGCGTTCGCCAGCGCGGCGCGGCTGACCGCAATGCCCGCCTCGGAACTGGCGCGCTGCTGCGTCCAGTTCGACAGCGCCGCCTCCTGCGCGGCCAGCTGGGCCTGCGCCTGCTCGTAGCGCTGCTGGTAGATGCGGTCGTCGATGCGCACCAGCAGCTGGCCCGCCTTCACATCCATGAAATCCTGCACATTGACTTCCACCACATAGCC
This sequence comes from Janthinobacterium sp., assembly GCF_031995485.1. Lineage (NCBI taxonomy): Bacteria > Pseudomonadati > Pseudomonadota > Betaproteobacteria > Burkholderiales > Oxalobacteraceae > Janthinobacterium > Janthinobacterium sp. The sequence continues at coordinate 42,111 of NZ_DAMAGB010000037.1, read as the reverse complement.
GGACAGCTGCGTGCCGATCACCGTCACCTGGCCGCGCACGGTGGCGTTTTCGGTGGTGACGATCGGGCTGGTAAATGGCGGCAGGCGCCACGCATACAGCACGATCAGCACGCCGACGATGGCCACCGCCGCAAACGCGATGGTCGACAGCCACTGCAGGCGGCGGTCCGGCGGCGGTGGCGTGGAAGCGGCCGGTGCGGCAGGGGCGGGAGTGGACGCTGGCGCAGCGGCGGGCGGCGGATTGTTATTTTCTGTCATTGCTCGGTTCCGAATTGGTAATGGGGACGATGGACATGGCGGTCTGCGCGTCGCGCACGGGACCGACCAGGCGCCGCGCGCCGCTGGTGATGTCGGTCCAGAACTGGCTGACCAGCATCCACAGCAGGGTCACGATGGCAACCGCGGCGATCATCAGGAAGACATCGTTATAGGCCAGCACATTGGCCTCGCGCGTGGCGGCCGCGCCCAGGCGCGCCACGCCTGCGGCGCTGCGCAGCACGGGATCGGTGAGCGTGCTGCCATAGGCGCTGGCGCCCGACTGCACGCGCGCGGCCACGTTCGGGTCAAGCATGGTCAGGTGCTCGACCAGGTAGCTCGAATGGTATTTTTCACGCGCCGTCTGGAACGTGCCGACGATGGCCGAACCGAGCAGGCCACCGATATTCTGCGTCATGGTAAACATCACGGAAAAGCTGACCAGATTGCGCGGTTCGGCAATCACGGCGCCCATGCCGGCCACCATGGTGGGTCCCAGAAAATAGGTGCCGCCAAAGGCCAGCAGGAACTGGCTGACATACATGTTGACGGGGCGCGTCTGGCTGGTGGCGTGGGCGTCGATCAGGGAGCCGATGGCGATCAGCAGCAGCGCGAACATCAGCGAGCGGTGCACCCGCGCCGGATTGATCATCACGGCGCTCAGCAACAGGCCCGCCACGCTGCCCAGCAGCACCACCACGAACAGGTTCTGCATCTGATCCGTGTTCAGCCCCAGCGCCTGCAGAAAACCCACCGCGCCGGTCGACTCGGACAGCACGATGCGAAACAGCAGCACCGACAGAAACAGCTTGGCGATCTTGCCGGTACTGAGCCAGCGCGTATTGAGCAGCGGGCGCGTGCGGTTATGCTCGATCGCCAGCGCGGCCGTGATCAGCACGATGGAGGCCACCAGGCACACGCCCACCCATTCGGACTCCATCCACCACGCGGTGCGGCCCTGCGCCAGCACCGCGCACAGCAGCGCCACGCCCGGCGCGAACAAAATAAAGGTCAGGAAGTCGAGCGGCTCGAAGGTCTGCATGCGGTCGCCCGGGGGCAGCTTCAGCGCCAGCACGCAACCCAGCGCCAGCAGGCACAGTCCCAGCTCGAACAGGTACAGGCCGTGCCATTCGCCCAGTTCCAGCAGTTCGGAGGTAAAGATGCGCGCCAGCGGCAGCGCCAGCTGGGCAAAGCCGAGGCCCAGCACCACGCCCTTCAGGCGGTGTTTGGCGGGGAAGGCCTGCAAGGTGTAATACAGGCCCAGCACCCCCAGCGCGCCGCCGACCATGCCATGCGCGGCGCGCACGGCGATCGCCGACGACAGGGTATTGGCATACAGGTGGGCAAACGTCACCAGCGCATACAGGATCAGGAAGGCTTCGGTAAACAGGCGCAGGCCGAACTGCTGGCGAAACTTCACCAGCAGCAGGTTCATCGAGACGATGGTCATCACATAGGCGGCCGGCAGCCACTGCATCTGGTAGGCATACGCGCCCAGCGAGCCTTGCAGGTTGAGCAGGTTGGCCGTCACCAGGCCATTGCCCAGGCCACCCGTCAGGGCCACGATCAGGCCGACGATAAAGTACGCGACGCGCTTCGGCGTCGAGTGCTCGGGCGTCGAGGGCGAACCGGGCAAGTTCGGGCGTTCTCCCGGATTCCAGGTTCTTGGTGTGTACTTGTCCATGCGGCTGTCGTGATCGGGTTTGCTGGCGCGGTTCATTGCTGCTGTCAAGCATGAACGGCTACAGGCAGCAGCATATCACCGCAGGGAAATTTTATTGGTTATGTTGCGGGTGGGGGGAAGCAATAGGGAAAGCAAATAAAACCCCAAGGCAACGACTGGGGTCGGACCCTCAGGGGCCGACCCCAGCCCTTCGCTTGGGGTTAACTACAATTACACGCGCGGCGGATCTGTTTCACGTGCAAACTCGCGGTGCGCGGCCAGCGCCTTCTTGAAAGCGGCCACCGCTTTTACATCGCCAGCTGCGGCAATGATGATGGCCGGATCAGGGCTACCGTCAGGCAAGGTGGTCGGCACGCCGGCCTTGTCCAGCAAGCCCTTGCCGGCGTCGCTCACCAGCATCGGCTTGCAGTGACGGAATTGCTGGCGCACGAAGTCCAGCGCGTTCGCATCCATCGCCAGCCGTTCCGCGGCCGCTTCGCCATCAGGGATCACGACAGCGTCGAACAGCACCGACGGACCCGCTTCCAGCGTCACTTCCACGGCCAGCGGTGCGCCGGCAGTCGTGTCAACACGGCCCAGCTGGCTGGCCACCAGGCGCGGCACGGCGCCATCGGCCAGCAGCGACGCGTAGATATTGCGCACCTGCACAGCATCGCTGCCTGGCGCCACCAGGATCGCCACGCGGCGCGTATGGATACCGGTCTTGCCCGGACGGAAAGTCAGCGACAGCGATGGCGCTGCCGGATAGTCCGGCACCGGCACGATGGCCATGCGCGGCATGGCCGGCGGCAGCGCCAGGCCCAGGCCATCGGCCAGGCGCTGCGCCAGCATTTCATCGACATTGCGCAGCATCGAGACGATGCGCACGCGGATCGCCACGGTCTGCACCTTGGTCAGCTCGAAGCGGAAGGCGTTGACGATATGGTCCTGCTCGACCGGCGTCTGGCTGATGAAGAACTGGCGCGCCTGGCCGAAGTGCTCGGCAAACTTCTCGGCCTTGCCACGCACCTTGTCGCCTTCGGTCGGTTGCGGGAAACTGTTGAAACCGCGCTCGCCTGCCTGGAACGGCGCGCCGCCGGCCAGCGAGTTCGGCTCATACGCCACGCGGCCACGGTTGATGGCCTGGCGGTGCATGCCGTCGCGCTGGTTGTTGTGTACTTGGGCAACGGACGAGTTGATCGGAATTTCATGGAAATTCGGACCACCGAGGCGCGTCAGCTGGGTGTCGACGTAGGAGTGGATGCGGCCCTGCAGCAGCGGATCGTTGGTGAAATCGATGCCGGGCACCAGGTGCGCGGTACAGAACGCCACTTGTTCCGTTTCTGCAAAGAAGTTGTCCGGATTGCGGTTCAGCACCATCTTGCCGACCGGGATCAGTGGAATCACTTCTTCCGGGATCAGCTTGGTGGCATCGAGGACGTCGAATTCGAACGCTTCGGCCTGCTCTTCCGTAAACACCTGGAAGCCCAGTTCCCACTCGGGATATTCGCCCGCTTCGATCGCTTCCCACAGGTCGCGGCGGTGGAAGTCGGAATCGGCGCCGCTGATCTTGACGGCTTCATCCCAGACCAGCGAATGGGTGCCGGCTGCCGGCGTCCAGTGGAATTTACAGAAGACCGACTGGCCTGCCGCATTGACCAGGCGGAAGGTATGGACGCCGAAACCCTGCATGGTGCGGTAGCTGCGCGGAATCGCACGGTCCGACATCACCCACATCAGCATGTGGGAAATTTCCGGCATCAGGGACGCGAAATCCCAGAACGTGTCATGCGCGCTGGCAGCCTGCGGAATGCCGTTGTTCGGTTCCGGCTTGACGGCATGCACCAGGTCCGGGAACTTGATGGCGTCCTGGATAAAGAACACGGGGATATTGTTGCCGACCAGGTCCCAGTTGCCTTCGTCCGTATAGAACTTGACGGCAAAGCCGCGCACGTCGCGCGCCGTATCGGTCGAACCGCGTTCGCCGGCGACGGTCGAGAAACGCACGAACACGGGCGTGCGCTTGCCGGCCTTGCTGAACAGCGAAGCGCGCGTCAGGTCGCTTTGCTCCTGATAACATTCGAAGTAGCCATGGGCGGCCGAACCGCGCGCATGCACCACGCGCTCGGGGATGCGCTCATGGTCGAAATGCGTGATCTTTTCGCGCAGGATAAAGTCTTCCAGCAGCGTGTGGCCACGCAGGCCCGCTTTCAGCGAGTTCTGGTTGTCGCCAACCGGCACGCCGTGGTTGGTAGTGAGCACGCAGCCGCTGTCGTCGGCGCGCACGCGGTCGAGCGGCAGGTTGTTGGCATTGGCGCCCAGTTGCGGCTTGCCCGCGCCCAGTTTCGGCGACGCCACGGTTTCGCCCGTGGTGCTGCCGGTGGCGGCCGGATCGGTGGCGTCCACATGCACGCCTTCGAGCGGCGTGCGGGCCGCATCGCCATACTGGCCGGCGACATTCGGATTGGCGGGCATGGCGTCGGACAAGGCTTGACTGGCGGCAACTTTGCGCAGCAGGGTGTCGGCTGCCTCGTTGCTGCTGCCCAGGCTTTGCGGCGGCGTCGTTTCGGAAGGACCGGCCATGCTGCTCAAGACGGAACCTGCGCCATCGGTGGATGGTGCTTTCTTATTGGTAGCCATACATCTCCTGTAAGTGAGGATTTTTTAAAACTAAGTTTAATTACCAGGCAAAAACAATGAACACGACCAACAGTTTCAACTGCATACGAATTGTTGTGCCATCACGCAGATGGGCGCCGGACCAGCTCGCCTAAAAGGCAAACCGGGCCAGCGCCCACGACAGACTGGTGTCTGCTTGCGTCAGTAGTGATTCACGCCTTATTTGCGTGCACCGAGCAGTTTCGACAGGCCATAGCCAGCTGCCAGGGCGACCAGCAGGGAGGTGGCTGGACGTTCGCGCACATAGGTGCGGCCCGTTTCGCCGGCGCGCTGGCAAGCGGCGCCCCACTCTTTGCTGCGCTCAACCAGCTTGTCCGACGCCGAGCTGACGGTATCGCTGACGGCATTGATTTTTTCGCCGACCTGCTCAACGCCGCTGTGCACGCTGGCAGCGACCTTGTCGATCACTGGCTGGGCTTTGTCGGCGACTTTATCGGCGACCTTGTCGACCGCGTTGTGTGCATCCTTGCGGGCATCCTGGGCGGTGTCTTTGATGTCGGTGGCGGCTTTGTCGATTGCGTTTGCGTTCATGATGGTTTCCTTTTAGTGATAAATAAAATCCAACCATGCTCGATGTCTGACCGAATCATGATTTTCCTCGCCTCCATAAAAAAGAGGCGACTTAAACGCTGCCGGGCTGATGCGTATCAACTGCATCAGCAGCGAGCTGTTGTTGCTACATTAACCCCGTCCGATACAGCCAACCGTGCGGTGTCTCACCTAGTGGGCCATAGCAAAATTCCGGATGGAAATAACAAAAATCCCTGCGGGCCTGGAAAGGCGGCAGGGATCGTTGTGCAAACAGGACTGTCAGTGCCTGATGAAACGGCGGCGCAACCACCAGACCAGCAGCGCCAGCAATGCAAGCACCGCCGCCAGGGCGCCCCCCGCCATCAGTTTGGGCAACGGCGACGGCGGCCCGCCGGCGCGCTGCTGCGCCACGAAGGCGGCATCGACCTTGCTGCGCTCGTCGCCGAACTGGCCCAGCATATAGTTGGCCAGCGAGGCCACCTGCGCATCGTCCAACCGGTCGGCAAAGCCGGGCATGAAGGCATGGCCCTCGGCAGTCTTGCGGCTGACGCCCTGCAGTATCACCATTACCAGGTTGCTGGGGTCGCGCGCGCCCACGGCCGAGTTGTTCATCAGCGAAGGATAGGCGCCGTCGCTGCTGCCGGCGCCGCTGGCCGCATGGCAGCTGGCGCAATTGCCGCTGAACAGTTCGGCAGGGCTGGCCGCCGTATTGCTTGCGCTCACTTTTTCCTGGCCGCGCAGCTCCACCTCGTCGGTAGCAGGTTTGCCCATGGCAAAACGCGGCTTGCTGTCGAGGCTGTCGTGGATGGGCGGCACGCTGCGCAGGTAGCGCACCAGCGCCTTCATGTCGTCTTCGCTCAGGTGACGCAGGCTGTGTTCGATGGCCTCGGCCATGCCGCCGGCCGCCGAGGCCTTGCCTTTCACCACGCCCGTGCGCAGGTATTGCGCCAGCTCCGCATCGGTCCAGGCGCCGACGCCGCTCATCGGGTCGGGCGTGATGTTGTAGGCTTTCCAGCCAGCCACATTGGCGCCGCCATACGCCAGTTTTTTATCGAGGCCCATGGTGATGTTGCGCGGCGTATGGCATTCCTGGCAGTGCGCCAGCGCCTCGGCCAGGTAGGCGCCGCGACGCAGCTGGCCATTGGCCGGATTGTCATCCTGCTGCAGCTTGCCGGGCTGGAAGTTGAACAGTTTCCAGCCGGCCAGGATGGCGCGCTGGTTGAACGGAAACGACAGCGGATTGGCCGGCGTCTGCTGGACGATGGGTGGCAGGCTGAACAGGTAAGCCTTGATGGCCAGCACATCGTCGCGCGTCATCTTGCTGAACGCGGTATACGGAAAGGCCGGATACAGATGTTCGCCATGCCTGCCGATGCCCTGGTGCAATGCGCGCACGAACTCGTCATCGGTCCAGCTGCCGATGCCGGTTTCCTTGTCGGGCGTGATGTTCGACCCGTAGATGGTGCCGAACGGCGTGGCGATCGGATAGCCGCCCGCAAACGGCTTTTTCTGGTCCACCGTATGGCAGGCGATGCAGTCGGCGGCGGTGGCCAGGTACTGGCCGCGCAATATCTGGTCGGCGGCGCTACCGGGCAAGGGCGCAACGGGCGGCGCCGGAGCAGCCTCCTGCGCATGGGCGGCGCCCGCCAGCATCAAGGTCATCAGCAGCGACGCCAGCTTCATGCCTTCCCCCGCAGCCGGTCGGCCAGGCGCAGCGCCAGCGCGGCCAGGGTCAGCGTGCAGTTGACCGTGCCCGCGCTCGGCATCACGGCACTACCGGCGATAAACAGGTTGTCGTGATCGTGCGTGCGGCAGTCGGCGTCGACCACCGATGTCTTCGGATCCCTTCCCATGATCAAGGTACCCATGATGTGGTTATTGGGCGCAAACTCGTCGTCAAAGGTCACTTCCGTGCCGCCAAACAGCTGCGCGATGCGCGCATAGGCGGCGCGCGTATGCACCGCGCTCTTCTTCACATAATCGCCGATGGCATAGGTGATCTCGGGGCGCGCAATGCCCAGGCTATCCTGGTGCTCGCGGCTGGGCACGATGCGGTTGGCCGGATCGGGCAGGATGTCATGAAAACTGTTGAAGTTGACGGTGCGCGCGGCACGCTGGCGGATTTCCGCGTTGAGCTTCTTGCCCACCAGCCCCAGGTGCAGCGCCGTGCGCGTGGCGTGGCCCGTCTGTGCCATGTTATTCAAGTGCAGCTTCTTGCCCGCGTATTCGCGGCGAAAGGCGCCGTCGCGCATGTCGACGATCGAGGTCAGCTCCATCGGCCCGCGCCCCGGCCACAGATCCTCGCTGGCCTGGAAGGTGACAGCGGTCCCCGGATGATCCATCAGGTTGCGCCCTACCTGGTCCGAGCTGTTGCCCACATTCGACAGCAGCATCAGCTTGGGCGTTTCGATGCCATTGGCGGCGAGCACGAACTGTTTGCCGGTCACGCGGTGCGACACGCCTTTGGGGTCCTTGTAATGGACGGCGGCCACGCGCTTGCCATCGAGCTCGATGCGGTAGACGACCGCGTCGGCGATCAGCCGCGCGCCGGCTTTTTCCGCCTTTTCCACATGGATGATGGCGCTGTACATGGCGGCGATCGGGCAGATCGGCATGCAGTTGTTATTGCCGCAGCAGGAAGGCCGCCGGTCGTACGCGCGGCTGTTGCGCGCCACCGGCTCGGACACCACCTTGAAGCCTTTGGCGTTGAGCTCGTCGAAAAAACGCTGGTCCATGTACGACAGCGGCAAATGATCCATCGGATACGGCTGCCTGCGCGGCGAACCGAGATCGGTGCCGTCGTTCGGCCCGGATACGCCCAGCTCCACCTCGGCGCGATAGTAATACGGTTCCAGCTCGTCGTAGCTGATCGGCCAGTCGCGCCCCACGCCGTACAGCGTGCGCATGCGAAAGTCGTTCGGCAAAAAGCGCCAGGTGGACGCGGCCCAGTGCCAGGTGGTGCCGCCGACGGCGCGGATATATTGCGAGTTGTATTGGTGCGTGCCCTTGAAGATCAGGTAATCGTTGGGCGGCGCATATTGCGGGTGTGGCGCGTGCGCGGTCGACGGGTACGGCGCCATGAAATCGTCTTTCGCTGGCGTATTGCGGAAATTCTCGACGATGCGCCAGCGCTCGATGCGCGGGCCTGCTTCGAGCAGCAGCACCGATACGCCGGCCTGTGCCAGCTCATGCGCCACCAGCGCGCCGGCCACGCCGGAACCAACAATTACCACGTCGGCGGAAAGTGCATTCGTCATGCAGCCCCTTCCTTCAGGCCCGGCGGCGCCGACCAGTAGCCCGGTGCGCGCGTGCAGTAGCTGGGCGTGACCACTTCATCGCGCACCACGTCCCGCATCAGCGCCAGGTCATACGCGATCACCTGCCCGCTCACCTCATCGCCGACGATGCCCAGGTACCAGGCGGAGACGATGGTGCGCAAGGTGGCGGACAGCACCGCATCGCCCTTGACGGCCTCCTGCAACAGCTCGACATCCGCTATCGGCCCCTTGCGCGCGACATCGGCCAGCGCTTTCGTCCTGACGGGCAATTGCGCATCCTGGCGCAGCAGCGCCGCATGCAGGCGCGCGCCGACATGCTCGTCCAGGCGCAGGTCCGGGATCAGCAGTGTGGACAGCGCCAGGAATTCGGCGGGCGCGGGCGGCGGCCCCTGGTTCGCTTCGGTGGTATTGGCCGAGGTCGCATCGACCGCCCACGACCAGGGCGCCAGGACGCTGACGGCGGCCAGGCTGGCGGCGCTGGCAAGCAAAGTGCGCCGCATGGGAGAAATCAGTTTCGGCATGCATGGCCTTTCGCAGGTGGGCGCCGCCCCTGCTGTCGGCGTGGGGCGGCTGGCTGCGTTGACTATACCAGCATGCTCAAAAAACAATGGCACGGTTGAGTGCCGGGGAGGTGTCGGATTACGCTGCGCTAATCCGACCTACGATCTTTGCATGGTGATGTAGGTCGGATTAGCGGCGAAGCCGCGTAATCCGACAACCTTGTTGACGCCGACCATACATCAACCCCGCAAATGCGCATCGACCGAATACTTGCCCGCGCCGCTGGCGGCAATCGTGCCGAAGACGATGATCAGCAGCCAGCCGAATTGTCCATCGGCAATGCTCCAGTCGGGATGCACGAGGAACATCGACACCAGCAGCAGGAACAGGAAAGGCAAGGTGGCCAGGCGCGTCAGCAGGCCCATGGCCACCAGCACGGGGCACAGCAGTTCGGCAAACAGCGCACAGTACAGTGTCAGCGCGCGGCCCAGGTGCAGCGGGTCGTCGATATGCGCGAGTTCGTCGGAAAAATGCAGCAGCTTGGGCAAGCCATGCACGTGCAGCACCAGCAGCGCGCCCGTCACGCGCGCGAACAACAGGCCCACGTCGGGCGTGAAAGGACCGGCCAGGGCCGCCATCAGTTTTTTGAGATTCATGATTGCTCCAGGAAAACTGCATCATAGGCAGCGGCCCATGGCGCGGCCCCTGCCAAAAGGCCAGTTCCGGTGGCGAAAAAGGCAGACATGACTGGTCTTTTGGCAGGAGTGTTTCAGCGGGCGGCTGCGTACACTGCTTCATGCTGTGTACCAAAACCCCACTCCCTTCTGAAGGAAACATCATGTCCAAGAAAATCGAAGCTGAAGAAATCACCTCCCGCCGCAAACTGCTGGTCGGCGTCGCTGGCGTGGCCGCCGGCGCAGGCCTGCTGGCTGCCGGCGGCGCCGCTGCCGCGACCAAGCCGGCTGCCGCTGCCGGCAAGACCGTCAACAGCATCACCGTCAAGGACGGCACCGTGATTCACTTCAAGGACTGGGGCACCGGCACGCCAGTGGTGTTCAGCCACGGCTGGCCGCTGCAGGGCGATGCCTGGGAAGACCAGATGATGTTCCTGGCCAGCCACGGCTACCGCGTGATCGCACATGACCGCCGCGGCCATGGCCTGTCGAGCCAGCCTTGGCAGGGCAATAACATGGACACCTATGCCGACGACCTGGCAGCCCTGCTCGACGCGCTCGACATCAAGGGCGCGACCCTGGTCGGCCACTCGACCGGTGGCGGCGAAGTGGCCCACTATATCGGCCGCCATGGCGAAAAGCGCGTGGCCAAGGCCGTGCTGGTCGGCGCCGTGCCACCGCAGATGGTGCAGTCGCCAACCAACCCGGGCGGCCTGCCGATGTCGGTGTTCGACGGCATCCGCGCCAGCGTGCTGGCCGACCGTTCGCAATTCTTCAAGGACCTGTCGGGCCCGTTCTATGGCGCCAACCGTCCAGGCTCGAAAGTCACCCAGGGCCAGCGCGACACGTTCTGGCTGCAAGGCATGCAGTGCGGCATCAAGAATGCCTATGACTGCATCAAGGAGTTCTCGGAAGTCGACTACACGGCCGACCTGAAAAAAATCACCGTGCCGACCCTGGTGGTGCATGGCAGCGACGACCAGATCGTGCCGATCGACGCCGCCGGCAAGGCCTCGGCCAAGATCATCAAGAACGCCAAGCTGATCATCTACGAAGGCGCGCCGCACGGCCTGCCAACCACCCACAAGGATCGCCTGAACGAAGACCTGCTGGCCTTCATCAAGTCCTGATCTGAGTGAAACCATCGCCGGCGCCCGCCGGCGATGCCGTCTCGCGGCTGATACGCCGCAAAAACATCCGCCTTTCCCCCATTCGTATAACGGCATTGCCGGCAAGTCCATGCATACTCGGTGTTATCGCGGCATCGGCCGCACCGACCGACAGGACTCCGACGATGAACGCCCATCCAGTCTGCCGCAGCACCGCCCGCCCCACTTGCATGGCCTGACCACGATGGCCAGCATCCTGTATCAGCCGGCGCCCCGCACTGCCAGCCAGCCGCAGCCACCGGCCCACGCGGACCTGGCGCGCACGGCGCGCATCAACACCATGGGCCAGTTTGCCGCGTCGATCGCCCACGAGGTGAACCAGCCGCTGGCCGCCATTGCCCTGAACGCCAGCGCCGCCCTGCGCTGGCTGGAGCAGGACCCGCCACGCCTCGACCATGTGCGTGAAGCACTCTCCCTGATCGCCAGCGCCGGCAACAACGCCAGCGCCGTGATCCGCAGCCTGCGCTGCCTCGCCTGCAAGTCCCCGGGCCTGGCCGATGCCTTTCCGGCGGACGATCCCGCCCGGGAAGTGCTGCAACTGCTGCGCGCCGAACTGCAACGCCACGCCATCAGCGTCGACCTGCAGCTGGCGCTGGGCCCGCGACTGCTGCGTGCCGACCGCACGCAAATGCAGCAGGTGATCATGAACCTGGTCACCAACGCCATCGCCGCGATGCAGGGCAATGGCGCACACCCGCGCACGCTCAGTCTGCGTTCGCGGCGCGACGGCGCCATGCTGCACTTCAGCGTGGCCGACAGCGGCGCCGGCGTGGCGCCCGATGCGGCGGCGCAGATCTACGACGCCCTGTATTCGACCCGGCCGGACGGCATGGGGATGGGCCTGGCGATCTGCCGTTCCATCATCGATGCCCACGGCGGACAGCTGTGGCACGAATCAGCACAGCCACGCGGCACCATCTTCCACTTTACCGTGCCATCGCCCTGACCCTGCGCCGCACAGCGTCCGCAAGGGCGTATTTGAAGGAACACATCATGCACACGACAACTGCCGCCGGCGAGCCGGCCGACACCACGATTTCCATCCTGATCGCCGACGACCATCCGCTGATCCTGGCGGGCCTCGCTTCCCTGATCAATTCCATTGAAGGCTATCGCCTGCTGGGCCAGGCCTCGACCGGCCAGCAGGCGCTCGAACTGTACCAGCGCCTGCGTCCCGACGTGGTGCTGATGGACCTGAACATGCCCGAAATGAATGGCGTGCAGGCGATCGAGCATATCTGCGCGTTCGACGCCGACGCCCGCATCGTGATCCTGACCACCTACCAAGGCGAAGAAAACGTGCACCGCGGCCTGCGCGCCGGCGCCCGTGGCTACCTGCTGAAAGCCTCCGGCTTCAATCAGCTGACCGAGTGCATCGGCAGCGTGGCAGCCGGCAAGCAGTACCTGCCGGCCGAACTGGCGGCCCAGCTGGCCGAACGCATCGACGCGAACCGCCTGTCCAAGCGCGAGCTCGACATCCTGCAGCACTTATCGGCCGGCAAAAGCAACAAGATGATCGCGCGCAGCGCGGGGATCGAGGTAGGGACGGTGAAGTTTCACGTCAACAATATTCTGTCGAAACTCAATGTGTCGAGCCGCACCGAGGCGGCGACGGTGGCCTCGCAGCGGGGGTTGCTGGGGGCTTTTTGAGCGTCAAACCCGGAGGCAAAACCGGGGTCGGACCCGACCGAGCAATACGTCCCGATGGGACGTATTACGATCGCGAAGCGACCGACCCCGGCCCTTCAAGCCGTTGGGTTTAATCAGGCAATCTCATCTTCCGGCTTGGCCTTGGCCACCACCACCGGCTTCGCCTCCACGCCGCTGATCTTCGGCACGCATTCGCTGCGCAGCCACGACACGGTGATCTTCTCGCCATCCATCAATCGCTTGACGCTCGGCACGATCTGTTCGCCGATCAGCATGCCCAGCAGGCCGATCAGGGCGATCGCCGGCGGCGCCGGCGAGCGCACCTGCAGCACGGCGTAAATAATACCGACCAGCAGGCCCACGGCCAGCGAAATTACATACAGCTTCATGATGCTATCCTTTCAATAAAAAAAACCGCCGCGCTCGAAAACGGGCGCGGCGGCTTGGACCGGTATCGGCGATTACTTGTTGGCCGCGACTGGCGCCAGCGTCTTGTGTTCGGTGGTGGTGCGCTGTGCCGCCTTGTGCACCATGGTGTAGGCGTAGTCCACGCCCATGCCGTACGCGCCCGAGTGTTCCTTGACGATCTTCATGACCGCGTCGTAGGTCTCTTTGTGGGCCCAGTCGCGCTGCCATTCCAGCAGTACCTGCTGCCAGGTGACCGGCACCACGCCAGCCTGGATCATGCGCTGCATGGCGTAGTCGTGCGCTTCCTTCGAGGTGCCGCCCGAGGCATCGGCCACCATGTAGATTTCATAGTCGCCTTCCAGCATCGCGCACAGGGCGAAGCTGTTGTTGCACACTTCCGTCCACAGGCCCGAGACGACCACTTTTTTCTTGCCGTTGGCAGCCAGTGCGTCGCGCACTTTCTGGTCGTCCCACGAGTTCATCGAGGTGCGTTCCAGGATGTCCTGGCCCGGGAACACGTCCAGCAGTTCCGGGTAGGTGTGGCCCGAAAAACTTTCCGTTTCGACGGTGGTGATGATGGTCGGGATATTGAATACCTTGGCGGCCTTGGCCAGGCCCACGGTATTGTTTTTCAGTGCCTGGCGGTCCATCGATTGCACGCCAAACGCCATCTGCGGCTGCTGGTCGATAAAGATGATCTGGCAATTGTCGGGGGTGAGGACTTCAAGTTTTGCGTTCGTCATGATGACATCCTTGGCAATGGGTTTTATTAGGTAAGTACAAGCATCCATCGTATGCCGTCGCGCTTCTGGCCACCACTATCTAAATATATAGGCCGGTGATATTTCCTGCGTGCCGGTGCAGATGCAAAGCCGGTCCTGCAGAGTGGCGAACCCTGAGGTAAAATGCCTTTCACTCACTATTTTCCAACGACTCTTGATCGATTTATTCTCCATGACGGCCAGCGCCCCGGGCAACGACACGTCACCGATACGCGTCTTGATTGCCGACGACCATCAGTTGCTGCTCGATGGCATCGCGGGATTGCTGCGTTCGTTTCCGGGAGTGGAGCTGGTGGGCCAGGCCAGCGATGGCCAGCAGGCGGTGCAGCAGTTCATGGCGCTGCGCCCCGACGTCACGCTGATGGACCTGCAGATGCCGGTGCTCAATGGCCTCGACGCCATCGCCGCCATCCGCGCACAACACCCGCAGGCACGCATCCTGGTGCTGACCACCTACAAGGGCGACACGCTGGTCGGGCGTGCGATGGGCGCCGGCGCCTGCGGCTATCTGCTGAAAAGTTCGCTGCGCCACGAATTGCTGGCGGCGATACAGGCCGTGCATGCGGGGCGGCGCCACATGACGCCGGAAGTGGAAGCGGAGATGGCGCGCTACGCCTGCGCCGACATGCTGTCGAACCGCGAACTGGAAGTGCTGCGGCTGGTCGCGCAGGGCAATTCCAACCGCGAGACGGGCGCCTTGCTGACCATCAAGGAAGAAACCGTGAAGGCCCACATGAGCACCATCCTGGCCAAGCTGGGCGCCAAGGACCGCACGCACGCGGTCACCATCGCGCTGCGGCGCGGCATCCTCGATACCTGAGTGTTTCCGGAGCGTTACCGCTCCTGGCCGCGCCAGCGCGAGCGCAGATACGCACCACAGCGCCGCAGCCAGTTGCCCTGGCTGGCCCACGCGCGCTGGCCCGGCACCGACAGGCGCCAGTGCGTGCCGCCGCCGGCGCGCGTGGCCAGGGTCAGCTGCGCACCGAGATTCGCGGCGCGTTCGCGCATGCCGGGCAAGCCCCAGTGGCCCGCGAGCTGCCCGCTGGCCAGCACGGCCGGCGGCAGGCCCTGGCCATCGTCGCGCACGTCGATCAGCACGCGGCTGGCCAGGTAGCGCACTTCCACTTCGATCGTGCTGGCGCGCGCATGCTGGAAAGCGTTGCGCATCGCTTCGCTGGCGATGCGGTACATTTCATGCGCCGTCACGGCATGCAAGGCGCGCGGCGTACCCGTTTCAACCTGGCGGAAAGCGATGCCGTGCAACGCTGCCAGGCGCTCGCCTTCCTGCTGCAGCGCCTGGCACCAGCGGCCGCCCGCATCGTCGCCGGCACGCAGCTCATGCACATGATCGCGCCCCTCGGCCAGCATGCGGTCGGCCTCGTCGAGCGCGCGCAGCATGCCGTGCCTGGCCGGTTCGTCAGGCGGCAGCGCCATGCTGGCGTTATGAAAATGCAGGATCACCGCCTGGGTGCCCTGCAACAAGGTATCGTGCAGTTCGCGCGCGATGCGTTCGCGTTCGGCCTGCTGCGCTTCGAGCCGCGCCTGCAGGCGCGCGCCATGCTGGCGCACGCGCCAGCGGAACGCCAGCCACGCGGCCACCAGCAAGGCGGCCGCGCACAGGCTGCGGAACCACCAGGTCTGGTAAAACGCGGGCAACACATGAAACGGCAGTTGCGCCACGTTGCTGGCCACGCCGTCGCCATTGAATGCGAGCACGTTGAAGCGGTACTTGCCCGGCCCCAGGCCCGTGTACTGCGCCTGGCGCCGGCTGCCTGCCTCGTGCCAGTGCCGGTCATAGCCTTCGAGCAGATAATGAAACTGCAGCCGCGACGGCGTGCCCAGGCTGCTGGCGTTATAGGTAAACAGCACGTCGCGCGTGCCGGCTGGCAGCCGGTCGCAATCGGCGGTGGCGACAGCGTCGCCGTCGATCGCCAGGGCGGCGACCTGCGCCTGCGGCGCCGGCAGCGTGACCGATGGCTGGCGCGGATCGATCCAGAACGTCACGCTCTGGCGCGAAAACCAGATCCTGCCGTCGCCCGCTTCGGCCACCGACTGGCTGTGCAGCATGCCGATCTTGCCCGTGATGCCGTCGACCGCGTCGTAGGTGCGCGCGCGCATCGGATATGCCGGATCGCGCAGCGCCTGCGCCACCTCGGCGGGCGCCACATGCACGGCGCCGTTGGCCGCATTGAGCCACAGGCTGCCGTCGCGCGCGCGCAGCAGCCCCACCACGCCGTCAAAGGCGCCGGCGTCCGCGCTGCGCAACATGGTGAAGCGGCCATCGCGCCATACCGCCACGCCATGTTCGCCACCGAGCCATACCTGGCCGTCGCGTTCGAACAGCGCCGGCGTTTTTCCGAGAGTGTATCCCTGCGCCGCGCCGTGGCGTTGCAGGCGGCCGTTGTCCAGCAGCGCCAGGCTGCCGTCGGCATACGACAGCCACAGGCGCCCGGCCGTGTCGACCAGCATTGCCAGCGGCCAGCTCAGCCTGCCTTCAAGCAGGGCCGGTTCGCGCCGCCATGCGCCATCAAGATAGTGAAACAGGCCGCCACCGCTGAAATTGGCCCAGATGCTGTCGTCCGGCGCGCTGGCAAACTGGCGCGTGCGGCCAATGGCGCGCGCCTCGGGGGGATACGCAATGCTGCGCAGCAGGCGCCCATTGTTCGTGTCGATCTGCTGCAAGCCGGCGGACATGGCGATCCACATCGCCTGCGGCGTGGCCATCAAGGCCGACAGGTGCGGCAGGGTGAACGCATGCAGGGCCTCGCCATCTGGCTGCAGCAGCATCAGCGAGGTGCCGGTTTTGTCCTTGCCCAGCCACATGGTGCCGCCCGGACCGGGCAGCAGTTGCTGCGCGCGGAAAGCCTCGGGCAGGTCCGGCCCCATCTGTCCGCGCAGCACCACCGGCACGGCCTGCCGAAAGCGGTCCAGGCCCGCATCGGTGGCGACCCATAGATTGCCTTCATTGTCGTCGCACAGCGTGCCGATCAGCGCGTTGCTGAGACCATCCCTGGGCAGGAACGATTCGGTGTCGCCGCTGATGCCCAGCGCTCCCGGCGCCAGCGTGCCGCTGCTGCGCGTGCGGTGCAGGCCGTACTGGCTGTCGAACCACAGCGTGCCCTGGCGGTCGACCAGCATGCTGCCGCTGGTGCCGCTGGTGTCGCGGTAGATCCATGGATGATTCAGCTGGTCGTATTGCGCCAGCGCGTCGATGATGCGGATGCCGCGCAGTTCCAGCAGGTAAATGCGGCCATCCGGCGCCTGCTGCGGCGGCGCGCGCAGGTCGAGTTTGCCGACCGGCGGCGCGAAGCGCTGCTCTCGCGCATGCCACAGGAACAGTCCCTGCTCGGTAAACACGCCCAGCAGGCCGTCGCGGTCCACAAACACGGCCGAGCCCTTGTGGGCCGTAAAACCCTGGCCGGGTCCCATGGTCTGCCAGCGCGTGCCGTCGAAACGGGCAGCGCCGCCGGCGCCGGCGGCCCATACGGCGCCCGCGCGGTCGATGGCAAAGCCCCACACGGTGCCGATGCGCAGGCCTTGCGCTTCGCCGAAATTGCGCACCACGCCATCTTTCACGTGGCTGATGCCGCCCACCTGCCAGCCGACCCACATGCCGCCGTCCGCGGCACGCTTGAGCGCCAGCGCCACGGTATCGGGAAAACGGCCCTGGCGCGCTGCGACGGGTTCGAAATGCAGGCCGTCAAAGCGGATCAGGCCGGAATGCGTGCCCAGCCATAAAAAACCGTCATGCCCCTGAAGCATGACGGCGATGTCGTCGGGCGCGCCTTCGCGCGCCGTCCAGCTGGTGTGCTGCAGCTGATGGATGGCGCGCGCGGCGTCGATGGCCAGCCCCGGCGGACTGGCCAGCATCAATATCAGCCACAGCAGCCAGAAACGCATCAAGGTTGGCCGTCTCCGGTCAGGCCGCCGGCAGGGCCGGACGCACGGTGCGCTGCTGCACCACGATCAAGGCGCCCAGCAGCACCAGCGGGATGGCCAGCGCGATAAAGCCGTAGGCCAGGTAGGCAAAGGCGGCCGCGATGGCGCCCACCGCGAACGCCGCCAGCGGCCACAGGGTTTTCACGCAGCGCGCGCTGGTGGTGGCGTCGGCCGCGCCGCGCAGCACGTCGACCGTGTCGAGCACGATCTGCGTCACGTTCCCGGTCATCATCGAGGTCGGCGCCAGGTGCGCCAGCAGCAAGCGGCTGGTCGCGCTGTGCACGCCCATCGCGGCCGTGCCCAGCAGGCCGGCAACCATCGCCATGTCGCTGACATCCTTGCCGATCGGTTCGGCCAGGCAGCCGAACGCCATGAAGGCGGCCAGCAGCACCCATTGCAGGATCAGCGCCAGGGTCAGCGACGGGCCGCCGCGGCGGTCGATCGCCAGCACCATCAGGCGCGTGACGGCCACGCCGATCACGAACGCGGGAAAGGCGAGGAATTTGAGCAGGATCGACACGCGCGACGGGTCGGCCAGCGCCGCGCCGATCAGCACGAAGTTGCCGGTGACGTGGGCGGTAAACAGGCCGAACAGGGCGATAAAGCCCAGCGTGTCGACATAGCCGGCCAAAAAGCCCAGGCCGGCGCCGAACAATCGGCTGTGTGGTGGTTGTTCCATGATGATGCTCCCTGCATTCTGACATACTGAAAAATGCGCCGGCAGTGGAGCACCACGCCGGGCGCGGCATGTCTGCATGGTAGAACAGGCGGCGCGCCGCCGCACCACCCATTAGTACAGTTCCCGCTCCACCCAACTGATCTTTTGGCCCGTGCGAAAGCCGGCCTTCGCGGCTACACTGGGAAACGAGATTATCGCCTGCCGCGCTTCGCTTCACGTCTGCGCCGGCCCTTCTTCACCTACCATGGAGCTGCACCATGACCGAACAAACTACCTTATCCTCCACCAGCGCGCCGTCGAAAGAAGCGCCGCTGATCCTGTTCAACGGCCGCTTCCACACGGTCGACAAGAGCCGTCCGCAAGCGAGCGCCGTGGCGATTGCCGATGGCAAGTTCCTGGCCGTCGGCGACATCGACGACGTGATGCGCCACCGCACGCCGGACAGCCGCGTGATCGACCTCAATGGCCGCACCGCGATTCCCGGCCTGAACGACTCGCACCTGCATCTGATCCGCGGCGGCCTGAACTACAACCTGGAACTGCGCTGGGAAGGCGTGCCCTCGCTGGCCGACGCGCTGCGCATGCTGAAAGAACAGGCGCTGCGCACGCCGAATCCGCAATGGGTGCGCGTGGTCGGCGGCTGGAACGAATTCCAGTTCGCCGAAAAACGCATGCCGACGCTGGAAGAAATCAATGCGGCCGCGCCCGACACGCCGGTCTTCATCCTGCACCTGTACGACCGCGCCCTGCTCAACCGCGCCGCCTTGCGCGTGGTCGGCTACGACAAGAACACGCCGAATCCGCCAGGCGGCGAGATCGTGCGCGATGCCTCGGGCAACCCGACCGGCATGCTGATCGCCCGTCCGAACGCGATGATCCTGTATGCCACCCTGGCCAAGGGCCCGACCCTGCCGCGCGAGCTGCAGGTCAATTCCACGCGCCAGTTCATGCGCGAACTGAACCGCCTGGGCCTGACCAGCGCGATCGACGCCGGCGGCGGCTTCCAGAACTATCCGGAAGACTATGCAGTGGTCGACCAGCTGGCCAAAGACAATCAGCTGACCATCCGCATCGCCTACAACCTGTTCACGCAGAACAAGGGCCGCGAACTGGAAGACTTCCAGAAGTGGACCGAAATGGTGACGCCCGGCCAGGGCGATGATTACTACCGCCACAACGGCGCCGGCGAAATGCTGGTGTTCTCGGCGGCCGACTTCGAAGACTTCCTGGAGCCGCGCCCGGACCTGGCGCCCGGCATGGACGACGAACTGGAAAAGGTGGTGCGCCACCTGGTGTCGAAACGCTGGCCGTTCCGCCTGCACGCCACCTATGACGAATCGATCGACCGCATGCTGACGGTGTTTGAAAAGGTCAACCGCGACATTCCGTTCGATGGCCTGACCTGGATGTTCGACCACTGCGAAACCATCACGCCGCGTAATATCGACCGCGTCAAGGCGCTGGGCGGCGGCATCGCCATCCAGCACCGCATGGCCTTCCAGGGCGAATATTTTGTCGAGCGCTACGGCGCGGAAGCGGCCAAGCTGACGCCGCCAATCGCCCGCATGCTGCAGTCCGGCGTGCCGGTCGGCGCCGGCACCGACGCCACCCGCGTGGCCAGCTACAACCCGTGGACTGCCCTGTACTGGCTGGTGTCGGGCCGCACCGTGGGCGGCTTGCGCCTGTACGACGCAGGTTCGCGCCTGTCGCGCGACACCGCGCTGGAACTGTGGACCACGGGCAGCGCCTGGTTCTCGAACGAGAAGGACAAAAAAGGCCGCATCCAGGAAGGCATGCTGGCCGACCTGGCGGTACTGAGCGCGGACTTCTTCAGCATCGACGAAGAAGCGATCAAGTCGATCGAATCGGTCTTGACCATCGTCGGCGGCAAGATCGTCTACGGCCAGTCCGAATTCACCACGCTGGCGCCGCCGCCGATTCCCGTGCTGCCGGACTGGTCGCCGGTGAAAAACGTGGCCGGCCACTACCGCGCCGCGCCGCCGCAAAAAACCAGCGTACTGCAGCAGCACCAGTGCCAGGGCGCCTGCGGCGTGCACGCCCACGCGCACGATGTGGCGCGCAAGAGCTCGGTGCCGGTCTCCAGCCACTCCGGTTTCTGGGGTGCGTTGGGCTGCAGCTGCTTTGCGTTTTAAGGCAGCCATGACGCGTGTGTATTTGCTCGCTGCCGGCGCGCTGGCAGTCGCCCTGCCCGCCGCCGCACAGGAAAACGTGCAGCTGTATGGCCGCCTGAATATCGGCATCGAGGCGCTGCATGCATCCGGCACCGGCGACAATCTGCAGCGCCTGTCCAACAACCGCTCGGTGATCGGTTTTCGCGGCACGGAAAACCTGGGCGGCGGCTGGCAGGCGCTGTTCCAGGTCGAAGGCACGCTGGCGCCCGACACGGGCGCGGGCAGCATCGCCGCGCGCGACACCCGCGTCGGTATCCAGGGTCCCTGGGGCACGCTGTTTGGCGGTAACTGGACCCTGCCCTACAACGGAGCGACGTCGTCGCTCGACCCGTTCTATCCCACCACGGCCGGCTACATGAGCCTGATGGGCAATGGCGCCGGCGCCACCGTCAGCAATACCGGCAACACGTATTCCTTCGACCGGCGCCAGCAGAACAGCGTGCATTACTGGACCCCGAGCTGGGCTGGCTGGTCGGCGCGCGTGGCACGCGGCATGGGCGAGGAACGGCCGCTCGATGGCGCGCGCCCGTCACTGACGTCGGCCGCGCTGATCCACGACAGCGGCGAATGGTATGCCACCCTGGCGCATGAAGACCACCACGACTACCAGGGCCGCGGCCACAGCGACCGTGGCAGCAAGCTTGGTTTCGCCTGGCGCCTCGGCGGCGCCACGCAGCTGGCGGCGGTGGTGGAAAGCCTGCGCTATGAAACGGCGACGGGCAAGCTGCGCCGGCGTTCGGTGTATGTGTCGGCCACGCACCAGGCCGGCCGCCACGGCCTGCGCTTCGGCCTGGCCCGCGCGCAAAGCGCCAGCGGCAGCGCGGTGGAAACCGTCGGCACCGTGCGCGCGGGACCGGGCACGGGCGCCACCCACGCCACCATCGGCTATGACTATCTGCTGTCGAAACGCAGCAGCCTGTTTGCCTACTACACGCGGCTCGACAACGGCCGCAATGGCGTGGCCGACTTTGCCATCAACAATCTGCGCAGCGAGGCGGACGTACCCGGCTCCACCCTGTCCGGCGTGGTGCTGGGCATGCGGCACAATTTCTGAGCCTCTTCAATCCCAGCAGACCGACAGCACGCTGTAGCCCTCCGATGGCGCGGGCGCATTCGCCGGCTTGCCGTAGGGCCAGCCGGCAATGACGCCGTCGGCTTCCATGCCGGCGATCCAGCCTTCCACTTCTTCCACCTTTGCGCGGGTGAAGAGATGGACGTTTTCGGCCGGCGGGAAACGTCCCGCCGCCACCTCGTCTTCGTCGTAGTCGCACCAGTCCTGGTGCAAACCGACCAGCACCTTTTCCACCTCCGGCCTGGCGGCAATCTCGCGGAACCTGGCATACAGCTGCGCAATCGGCGGACGGCCATAGCCCCACTGGTTCGGCGCGATCGATTCTTCGTCGGCATTGCCTGCAAAGTAGAGATCAAGGTCAACCACGGGTGGCGTATCGCCATCGTCGTCGGGCAGCGAGGCCAGGTACTGGTGGAGGTTGTGGGGCATGAGGGTGGCTCCTTTTCATGGTGAATAATATGGCAATATTGTAGCGAATGCGTTTGACCATTCACCAAACGGCTTGAATGCCGGGACCAGATCCGGCGGGTCTGACTCCGAGGCCTGCCTTGGGGTTAAATATTAGTTAGGACTCTTTACTTATTATTTTGCCGTGCTATTATTCGTCCATGGACATCACACCTGAAACCCCTTGGGACAGCACCCCGGACATCTCGGCCCGTATCATTGCCGCGATCAGCCGCGTCTCGAGCGTGTTGCGGGCGGGGATGTGGGAATTTGCCACGGCCGAGCATCTCAATCCCACCCAGGCCGAGATATTGCAGTTGCTGAACGACCGCACGGAAGGCGTACGCCTGTCGTGGCTGGCGGCGCAGTTGTCGGTGTCGGCCGCCAGTGCCAGCGATTCGGTCACGGCGCTGGTGACCAAAGGGCTGGTGCGCAAGGCGCGCGCGCCGGACGATGGCCGCGCCAGCGCCCTGTGGCTGACCGACGCGGGCAAGCAACTGGTCACGCGCATGGGCTCGGCGCTGGGCTTTGCCGACGACGCCGCCGCCGCGCTGGAAGCGCAGGTGCAGGGCCAGCTGCTGGTCGGCCTGTTCAAGCTGATCGCGCAGCTGCAAAAGAGCGAGCGTTTTCCCACCCTGCGCGCCTGCCTGTCGTGCCGTTATTTTGAAGCGAACAAGTTTCCCGGCCAGCCCACGCCGCATCATTGCGCATTGGTCAAGGCGCCGCTGCCGATCACGTTCTTGCGCATCGACTGTGCCGAGCACCAGCCGTCCGATGCTGCGACAGAGCGGCGCAACTGGGAAATCTTTGCCTGATATTTTTTTTGAGCATTATATTTAGGACTCCTATTGAAAAGGACAGGCGGCCAGCCTTTTCATCCATCTCACGGCCCATAGAAAGGAAATACCATGTCCCGTATCGACCTCGTTACCATTGACAACGCCAGCGCCGCAGCGCAACCTGTGCTGGCACAAATCCACGCCGCCTTTGGCGCCACGCCGAACATGTTCCGCGCCGTCGCCAACTCGCCGGCGGCGCTGGCCAGCATGTGGGGGGCGTTTGGCGCGCTGGGCAGCGGTACACTGGACGCGAAGCTGGGCGAACAGATCGCCGTGGCCATCGCCGACCAGAACGATTGCCAGTATTGCCTGGCCGCCCATACGGCGCTGGGCCGCAAGGCCGGCGCCTCCAGCGAAGAGATGGCCGCCGCCCAGGCCGGCCAGTCGCATGATCCGAAGACGGCCGCCGCCCTGCACTTTGCCGTCACCGTGGTGCGCCAGCGCGCCAAGATCACGGCAGCCGATGTCGGCGCCCTGCGCACGGCCGGCTTTGCCGATGGTGAAATCATGGAAATCATGGCCCATGTGGCGCTGAACCTGTTCACCAATTATGTGAACGTGGCGTTCGACGTGCCGCTCGATTTCCCGCAAGTCAAGCTGCGCGCCAAATGAGCGCCGGGACCTTGAGCAGCATGAGCGCCGCGCCCGAATTCGAGGTCGCGGCCTGGCTCAACGCCAAGGGTCCCGTCAGCCTTGCCGCCCTGCGCGGCAAGGTGGTGGCGGTGTACGCCTTCCAGATGCTGTGTCCCGGCTGCGTGTCGCACGGCATTCCGCAAGCCAAACGCCTGCGCCAGGCATTCGGCCGCGACGAGCTCGAGGTGTTGGGACTGCATACGGTGTTCGAGCACCATGCGGTGATGACGCCGGCGGCGCTGCAGGCATTTATCCATGAATACCGCATCGATTTCCCGGTCGGGATCGACCAGCCTTCCAATACCGGTGCGTTGCCGCTGACCATGGCACACTACCGGCTGCGCGGCACGCCCACCCTGCTGCTGTTCGACCGCCAGGGTGTGCTGCGCGAACAGCTGTTCGGCATCGTCGAAGACCTGCGGCTGGGCGCACTGCTGGGCCGGCTGGTGGCGGAAGCAGCACCGGTCGATACTGCGCGCTGCAACGACGGCGTCTGTCATATCTGAAAGGAGAAAGCCATGCATTGCATCGCCCTGTACCACGTGCGCTTCGAAGACCTGGGCGCCTTTTCCCTGCCCCTGGAAACGGCTGGCTACGAGATCGCGTACCGCCATGCGGGCGCCGCGCCCTTGACTGCGGAGGAGTGGCGCGACACCGACCTGATCGTCATCCTGGGCGGCCCGATCGGCGTGGGCGACGTGGCCAGCTACCCGTGGCTGGCCGGCGAAATCGATGGCCTCGCGCAGCGCCTGGCACAGCGCCAGCCCACGCTGGGCATCTGCCTGGGTGCGCAGCTGATGGCGGTGGCACTGGGAGCACAGGTGCTGCCCAGCGGCGGCAAGGAGATCGGCTGGTCGCCATTATCCATCGCCGCCGGTGCAGGTCCTTTGGCGCACCTGCGCGGCGTGCCGGTGCTGCACTGGCATGGCGACAATATCCTGCCCGGTGCCGCGCTGCTCGCCGAAGCGCAGACAGCGGCCACGCCCTGCCAGGCATTTCGGGCCGGACGCCATGCGCTGGCGCTGCAGTGTCACGTGGAATTCGATCCGGCCATGCTGGAGGAATGGCTGGCCGGCCATGCGCTCGAACTGCAGCAGGCCGGCGTGGACCTGGCGCAGCTGCGCGCCGACACGCGCCAGCACGGGCAGCGATTGGTGCAAGCGGGCCAGGCGATGCTGAGCGCATGGCTGCGGGAACTGAAGGCATGCGTGTGATCGACATGCTGTTTGCCGGCCGCGCGGCGCCACTGGCGCGCCGCGGGCAGACGGGCGCGCTGGAAGAATGGCCGTGCCGAATAGCGGCGCCGGCTGACGGAACCGTGAAAGGGTTTAGCCTTTGCCTTGCGTCAGCACGCGCAGGAATGCCTCATTGAAGGCCGGGATATCGTCCGGCTTGCGGCTGGTGACCAGCGCGCCATCGACCACCACCTCTTCGTCGCGCCAGACGGCGCCGGCATTGCGCAGGTCGGCCTGCAAGCTGGGCCAGCTGGTCATCTGCTTGCCGTTGACGGCTTCAGCGTCGATCAGCGTCCATGGACCGTGGCAGATCGCCGCAATCGGCTTGCCTGCGGTGGCAAATTCCTTGACGAACGCCACCGACGCTGGGTCGATGCGCAGTTCATCGGGATTGGCCACGCCGCCCGGCAGCAGCAGCGCATCATAATCGCGCGCCTGCGCTTCGGCCACGGTCAGGTCGATATCAAACGAATCGCCCACGTCCTTGTGATGCATGCCGACGACCTGCTTGCCCTTGGCCTTCGGCGAGACGATGGTAATTACCGCGCCATGCTCCTGCAGAAAATCGCGCGGCCCCGTGAATTCGACCTGTTCAAAGCCGTCCGTCATCAATACCGCGATGCGCTTGCTGTCGAGGGGTGTGCTGGGTTGGTTTGCTGACATGGTGAGCTCCTTTGCTGGTGGGGCATGCGCGAAGTGGCATGCCGTAAGGGCTTACATTAACCTGCGATGAAAAACGCGTATGTGGGCGCACGCACCTAGACCCGGCTTTTCATGGACAGCGGCATGCGGCGCGGGTACAGTCTTCATGATCAAGAGGAAACCATCATGAAGCAGGCAGTGCCAGCGCGCCAGGACTGGGTCCGGTGCGCCGAACCGGTAGAAGGCATGACACGCATCGAAGCGTGGTTCAGTGGCAAGGCCTATGCCATGCACCGCCACGACACGTATGCCATTGGCCGCACGCTGGCCGGCGTGCAGCGTTTCAGCTATCGCCGCAGCATGTGCAACAGCCTGCCCGGCAACACCATGGTGCTGCATCCCGATGAACCGCACGATGGCCAGGCCGGCACCGATGACGGCTTCCGTTACCGGATGGTGTATATCGAACCGGCGCTGTTCCAGGATGTGCTGGGAGGGCGTGCCCTGCCCTTTTTGGAAGGCGGCATTTCGACCGATGCACGCCTCGCCGCTGCAACCGCCGCCCTGCTGCCGCAAGCCGGCCAGTTGATTGAACCGCTCGAACAAGGCGAAGCGCTGGCCGAACTGGCGCATGCGCTGGCGGCAGTTTCCGGCACGCCCGCGCCGCGCGTGAAAGGCGATTACCTGGCGGCGCGGCGCGCACGCGACTATCTGCAGGCGCACTGCACGCGCGCCGTCACGCTGGCGGAGCTGGAAGCGGCCACCGGGCGCGATCGCTGGAGCCTGTCGCACGATTTCCGCGTGTTTTACGGCACCAGCCCTTACCGCTACCTGACCATGCGCCGTCTCGACATGGCGCGCCGCCTGCTGCTGGCTGGCTCTACGCTGGCGCAGGCCGCCATGGCCGCCGGCTTTGCCGACCAGAGCCACATGACGCGCCACTTCCTGAAAACCTATGGATTGACGCCGGGGCGCTGGCTGCGCTTTGCTGGCAGACTTTAAAAAGACCCACGATCGTTCAATACGGGCTGGCGGCGCCTGCGTACTCTGAGTGGATCACCACTTCAACGGAGCACAGCATGTCCATCATCACCAGTACGCGCGGCCAGGACCAGTCGATCGACCTGTCAGCCAAAATCGATCTGATCGATGGCCACTGGCAACCGCGCGTGGTCGCCGAAATGAATGACTACCAGTTCAAGGTCGTCAAGGTGCAAGGCGACTTCCAGTGGCACCGCCATGCCGATACCGACGAAACCTTTATCGTGCTCGATGGAGAGCTGCACATCGCCCTGCGCGGCCCCGGCTACGCGGACAATCGCGTCATCGTGCTGACCGCCGGCCAGATGGCGGTGGTCCCCAAAGGCGTCGAGCACAAGCCCGGCGCCGCTGCCGAAACCCGGCTGCTGCTGATCGAGCCGCGCGGCGTGGTCAATACGGGCGATGGCGCGGCGGACGAGCGGACGGTGGAAAACGATCAGTGGATTTGAACGTCAGCATGGTAAAAAGTTGTGTTAGGGTTGGTCCTGGACGTTCGCACACCGGCCACGATGCGCTTGCCAACACCTGAGCCGACCATCTGAAAGGGCCGTGTAGTGAACCTGATTTTACGCTGCCTTGTCACAGGCAGGAAGCACCTGGTTCGGTGGCGATCCGCAGGCCTGCTGCTGTGCGCCGTGGCCTGTTTGAGCGCCTGCGCACCGGACGAGCAGGGATCGTATGCCATTTACAATTATTCAGGCAAGCCAGTCATCTCGGCTACCGTGCTGGGCAACAGCGGCAATCATGCCGTGTCCAGGGAACGCATCGCGGATCAGAAGACAGGGGTCTTTGGCAGCGTTGGGTCATTCAAAAAAGAACGCTCCATCACGCTCGAATGGATCGCCGGCGAAGGCCGCGCCACATGGTACCGCGTGACCTTGCCAGTGAAAGTGGAACAGGCCGACGGTAAAATTGTTGAAATCTATTTGCGCCCTGACCACTTTATCTGCGCCAGTCTGATCGGCGATATACGGCCAGCCACGGATAGCGAAGACCTGGCCCGCGCTCACATCGATCGCAGCCACTTTTCATGCGCACAGCCGGTCGCGCTGCCGCGCCTGGTCCCGGGCATGGCGAGCGGCATCCGGCGCAGCACTACGACTTACAGCCGCTATCGCCTCGAAGATGGCGGCACGGACAAGATGACCTACCAGACACTGCAACACCAGAACAAACCGGTGGCCTTGCGGTACGAGAAAAAATATCGGGATCAGGACGTAGCCGGCTATATCGACGAATTCCAGGCGCTCGATTTGCTGGGAAATAATGCCGGGTGGCTGGTCACGGCGGACCTCAAGGACAACCGTACTGGCTGGTTTATCGTCACTGGCGACAGTTCGGCATGGACATCGCGTTTTGTGGGCGATGTGCGCGGTGCGCAACGGAGGCTTTCGGATGACCGGCCATATTATGAGGCGGATGTCGTCGTCGATACGAAAACAGCCGATGTCTTCATGCTGCCCGAAATTCGCGGCATCAACTATTGGGTCATGGGACAAAGTCCCGATGGCCGCCATCTTGCCATCTACTGGCAACGCGACAGAATAGTGCCACACGACCCGGCCTTGCCGGCTTTCAATTTCTCGATGATCGAGCTTGAAACGGGAAAGATGCTGGCCGCCGATATGGCGAACCTGCCACCATTGCCTGAGAAGCAGTATGCGATGATCTTTTATGGTGAATGGTACAAGCAGCATTGCAGCTGGGCGCCGCTGTTGAAATGCCTCTAAACCCACTAACGAATATCGGCCAGTCCCGGCGCATAGGCAGGCAGTTCGCGCGATGGCGGCCCGGGCACGTGCGCCGGATCGGGCTTTAACAGCAGCAACTGCTCATCGAGCACGCGAAACTCCAGCGGGTTGCTCATGTAGCTCACCTCGCCATCGGTCGCCACCTTGATCTTGCGCCGCCGCGACAAGGTGCGCACCTTTACCTGCATGTGCGTAAAACTGAAAGTCGCCAGCTGGTCGGCATGATCCAGGCGCCCCAGCTGACCCAGCGCGCCATGCAGCAGCAGCCACAGCATGCCCAGCCTGCCTTTGCTGCGTGGCGCGACCGCTGCCAGCCGGCCATCCTCCAGCGCCGCGCTGAGCGGCGGAATGCCGACCTGCTCCATCTGCAGGCGGTTATTGCCGACAAAAAACGTTGCAGTGCGCATGCGCTGCAATTTGCCGTCCAGATTCAATACCAGCCGCAGGCGGCGATGGGGACTCAAGATGGTTTTCAGGGCCGACAATGCCGCCACCAGGCGGCTGCGGCCAAATTGCTTCTTGTCCACTTCGCGCTCTTCCAGCAGCTTCGGATACAGGCCGATGCTGGCATTGACCAGGAACACGCGGTCGTTGACCATGCCCACCTGCACCGGATGCAGCCGCGCCCCCAGCAGCGCATGCACCGCCTCGCTCAACTCTTCGGGGATGCCGTGGGTGCGGCCAAAATAATTGAAGGTGCCTTGCGGCAGCACCCCGAACGCGCAACCATGCGCGATTGCCTGGCGCGCCACAGCATTGATGGTGCCATCGCCACCGGCCGCCACCAGCACCCCGCCCGCGTCGGCTGCCTGCCGCGCCAGCCGGGCGGCGACCTCGTCGATGGTGCCCGGCTCATCGATCATGGTCAGATGAAACTCGCGTCCAGCGGCGCCCAGCACCGACTCGATGGTCGAACGCCGCTCCTCGGTCTCGTCATGGCCGGAACCGGCATTGAGCGCGATGAAAAACGGGGCGTCGGGTGCAACAGCAGTGGTTGGCATGGCAGGGTCGCTTCATTCATCATCACCGGGGCGGTGCATGCACATATCGTAACGTGAACAGTGGTGTGGGCTATGGGCGGTAGCGTACGCAAGCGACAAATCGACGGCCGCCTGGCAAGCCTCAGCGCGCCGCCACCGTCATGCGCCTGCCAAGACAAAGGCACAGCAGGCCGGTTGCGACAAACGCGCTGTCGAAGCCGATAAACAGCGCGCGCTCCGGCAGGCCCGCCAGGCAAGCATCGGCCACCGGCAGCGCGCACCACAGCGCTGCCGCCAGCCACCACAGAGTGCGCCAGGCTGCCGCGCCGCCGCGCCGCGCCGCGTAGAGGGCGGTGGCGGCCCAGCACAGGAAAAAAACGTGCACCTCCCACTGCGCGCGTTCGGCCAGGCCCAGCGGCAGCAGCCGGTTGGCAAGCAGGAAGCCGGCCACCGCTGTGACGAGCCCCGCCACGCAGGCCGCATTGCCGGCCTGCGTAAAACGCAGCCAGGCCTGCGAGGCGCCGGGCCTGTTGCGGCGCTTGACCGTCCACAGTACCAGCCCGGTGGCGACCATGGCCGCGCCCAGCATGCTGCTGAAGAAATACAGCCAGCGCAAGGCCGGATCGGCATAGCGCCCGAGGTGCAAGCCGTAAGCGGTGCCCCACGTGGCGAGGGCCGGGCTGCTGCGCGCGCGCTCGGCCAGCAGCGCGCCGTTCGCGCCATCGAACAGCAGGTATGCCGGCGCGACCGAGATCCGCCCGCCATCGCCACGTACGATCGCCACGCGCGATGCCGCGTCACCCGGATGGGTGACGATCACGCGGCCGATATTGCCGGCGCCCCAGCGCAAGCTGGCCTGCGCCATCAACGGCGCCAGGTCAACCGGCGCCGCCGCCACGCCGCTGCGGGCCGGCGTGTCGAACCGCGCCTGCATCGCCTGCGCCATGGCGGGCCTGGCCTGCTGCTGGCCGAAGGCGGCCAGCGCGCCCCACGGCAGGTAGGTCAGCATCAGCGTGACCAACCCCGTATAGACGATCATCAGGTAGAACGGCAGGCCCAGCACCGAGCTGACGTTATGGGCGTCGAGCCACGAGCGCTGGCCCTTGCCGGGCCGGAAAGTGAAAAAGTCGCTGAAAATGCGGCGGTGGACGATCACGCCGCTGACCAGCACCACCAGCGCCATCATCGCGCACAGCCCGACGATCCATCGCCCCAGCGTGCCGGGCAGGTAATGCAGAGAGAAGTGAAAGTAATAAAAGAACTCGCCGCCGTGGGTGGCGCGCGGGTGCAGCACGGCGCCGTTGACGGGGGACAGCAACACCCGTTCGCGGTCGCCGTCAGCGCCGTGCTCCCACGCAGCCTCGATGACGTTGTTGCGCGGCCCCGGCAGGTCGAACTGCCACCGGTCGGCGCCGGCCGCCTCGCGCGCCAGGGTGGCGAGCGCATGCTGCGCTGCCGCCGCCTGGTCGAGCACGGCCGGCCGCACCGGCAGTTCCGGGCGCAGCCACTGGGTCAGCTCCTCGCGGAAGTAGCTGATGCCGCCAGTGATGAAGATCGCGTACAGCAGCCAGCCGGCCAGCACGCCGGCCCACACGTGCAGGCCGGCCATGCTCTGGCGCAGGCCGGGCGCCTTGTCTTCCATCAGAAGCGGTAGCTGGCGCTCACGTTGACGGTGCGCTCGGCGTTACGGTAGCAGAACTTGCCGTCGCAATCGAGCAGCACCTGCTTGTCGAGCACATTGTTGAAGTTGAGCGAATAGCGCCACGATGCCTGTTCCAGCCCGAACGCCAGGTCCACCATGCCGAACGACGGATTGGCGAGATGGACGTTATCGTAGTCGAGCGACGAGCGCGCCTTGCCGTAGTAGCGCAGGCCCAGGCCGGCGTTGGCCAGCCAGGTGTCGTTCAGTTTGTGCTGGTATTTGGTCCAGACCGAAGCGCTGTGCCTGACCGCGCCCTGCTGCGGCAGGCCGCGATCGCCGTTGTTGCTCTCGGTAATCTCGGTGTCCAGGTAGGTGTACTGCGCCACCACGCTCAGGTTGCGTGCCAGGTCGGCGCGCGCTTCCAGTTCCAGTCCGCGCGAGCGCACTTCGCCGCTCTGCACCAGCGAGTCCGGATCTTGCGAGGCGGCGGTGGTGACGTTCTTGCGCACCAGGCTGAACACCGACGCCGTGTAGCTGACATTGCCCTGCTCGGGCTGGTAGCGCAGGCCCGCTTCGAGCTGGCGGCCGCTCGACGGCTTGAGCATATTGTTATTGATGTCGCGGCCGATCTCCGGCGAGAACGAGGTCGACCAGCTCAGGTACGGCGCCCAGCCCGACGGCATCAGGTACACCGCGCCCACGCGGCCGGTGGTCTTGCTGGCGCTCTGGTCGTAGCTCTGTTTCGAGGTACCGGCCAGCGGCAGCTCCTGGGTGTTCGAGTTTTCGGCGCGGTCGCGGCGCAGGCCGGCCGTCACCACGAACTGCTCCCACTTGACCTGGTCCTGCAGGTACAGGCCAAGCTGCGTGAGCGGGTAGCGCTCGTTGCGCGGATTGGTGGACGCCACCGGCGCCTGGCGCCCGCCGTATACCGGGTTGTACACGTCCAGGCTGGGCATCGGCGAGATCGCATACGGAAAGCGGTCGATGGTCTTGTTGTCCGCGTAGTCCACGCCGAAGAGTACATTGTGCGCCAGCGCCCCGGTGCGCAACGCGGCTTGCGCGCGGGTATCGGCCTGCAGCCCGCGCCAGTGCGAGCTGCGCGGATAGAACAGGCGCGTGATGGTGCCATCGGCTTGCAGCACGCGCGGGAACACATTGGTCTCGTCGCGATCCAGCCTGGTGTAGCGCACGTTCTGCTGCACGCTCCAGATGTCGTTGAAACGGTGCTCGAACTCGTAGCCGATGGCGACATTCTCGCGTTTCCAGCGGTTGTCGCGCCCGCCCATGTTCAGGCTGGGCGCAGGCTGGCCGCGCAGGCCCGGGTTTTGCAACTGGTTGGGCCAGGCATAGGCCTGGTTGTCCTGCTGGTATTGGGCCAGCAGGGTCAGGCGGGTGTTGTCGTCGGGTTGCCAGCTGACGGCCGGCGCGAAAAACACGCGGTCGTCGCGGTCGAGATCGAGCCGGGTGCCCGATTCGCGCGCCAGCATCGTCACGCGCCAGGTCCAGGCGCCTTGCCCGTCGATGACGCCACCCAGGTCGGCCTTGATCTGCTTGCGGTCGTAAGTGCCATACTCGACGCCCATCTCGCGTATCGCGCTGGCCGATGGCCGCTTCGACACCGCATTGATCATGCCGCCCGGTGGCGACTGGCCGTACAGCACCGAGGCCGGGCCGCGCAGCACTTCGAGCCGCTCCAGGCCATACGGCTCGATCGGCGAAGCATAGGCGCGGCCCGAGGTCAGCAGGCCGTCGCGAAAGATGCCGGCCGTGCCCAGTTCGAACCCGCGCAGCATCGAAAATTCATCGACCGCCCACGGTTTCATGTTGGGCGTGACACCGGCCGTGTAGCGCAGCGCCTCGTCCAGGGTCTCCACCTTGCGGTCCGCCAGCTCGTCGGCGGTCACCACCGAGACCGATTGCGGATTGTCGATCAGGCGGCTGTCGGTCTTGGTGGCGGTGGCGCTGCGGCGGGCCATGTAGCCGTCCACGTGGCCGAGCGCCGTTTCGCGCGTGCCGCTGACAGTCACCGCCGGCAGCGTTGGCAACGCGGCTGCGGCTGCCGTGCCGGGGCGCACTGCCGTCTGCGGCGCCGCGCCCTGGCGCAGGACGAACCGCCCGGCACCCTGCGGCACCGCTTCCAGGCCGCTGCCGGCCAGCAGGCGCGCCAGGGCGTCCTGCGGCGCCAGCGTCGCCTGCACGCCGGGGCTGGTCCTGGCGGCGGTAAGGGCGCCATCGGCGGCCACGTATACGCCTGACTCGACCGAGAAGCGGGCAAGCACGGCGTTCACCGGGCCGGCGGGAATATCATAGGTGCGCGGCACGGCGTCGGCGGCGCAGGCCAGGCTGGCGGTGGCGGCCAGCAGGCCGATCAGGGTGCGGGAAGCGAAATGAGTCATGGGAGTCAGGCGAGCTTTCGGAAAAGGAGGATGTCGGTCTTCACAGAGCTTTCCGAAGCAGGCGGCAAAAAGGGAACCGCTTTTCCAAAATAATTATTTCGGCGCCACCGTCACCCACCATGGCAGGGTAAATCTCACCTGCACCGGCAGCGCGGCCGCCAGCATGGCCAGCGCCTGGCCGGTATCGCGCAGGGGGAAGGCGCCCACTACTCGCAAGCCGGCGATCGCCGGATCGCAGCCCAGGTGGCCCGGCCGGTAGCGCGACAGCTCCGCCAGGAACTGCGCCAGTGGCATGTCCTGGGCGATCAGCATGCCGCGGGTCCAGGCCTGGCGCACCGGGTCCAGCGCACCGCTGGCGGCGATGGCGTGCCGGGTAAAACTGGTTTGCTCGCCGGCCGCCACTACCCGTGCCAGCGCCGGCGCTTCACGCGGTGTAACCTGAACCCGCCCTTCGCTCACTTCCAGCTGGGTATGGCCGTCGAACTGGCGCACCGCGAAGCGCGTGCCGAGCGCGCGCATGGCGCCCTGGCCGCTGTGCACGATCAGGGGCCGCGGCGGGTAGACATCATCGGCATGGGTTTCCACCAGGATCACGCCCTGGTGCAGCACCAGCAGGCGCTGCCGGTCGTCATAGCGGGCATCGAGCACGGTATCGGTATCGAGCCAGAGCCGGGTGCCGTCAGCCAGCACCACCTGGCGGCTCTCGCCCACGCCGGTGCGATGCGAGGCGCCCAGGCCCGCCACCAGCGCCTGCACACTTTCCTGGCGCGCTACCTGCCAGCCCGCGCCCACGGTGAGCGCCGCCAGCGCCATGGCCTTGAGCAGCTTGCGCCGTTGGCTCACCTGACTGGCGGCGTGCAGGGCGGCGCTGGCGGCCTGCGGCGCTTCGCGCGCGATGGCCACGCCGTCGCTGATCGCCTCCACCCGGGCCCAGGCCTGGCGATGGCCGGCGTCCGCCGCCAGCCAGTCCTGCCAGCGGCGCCGTTCGTCGTCCTCGACGCGGCCCGAGCGGAAGACGGCAAACCATTCGGCGGCCTGCTCCAGCGTGGCGTAGGGTATCTCCTGCTCGTGGCGGCGCTGCATGGACGTCAGGCCAGCGCGGCGCGGAAATCGGCACCGGCCGACAGGCAGTGCAACATGGCCTGCGCCATGTATTTCTTGACCATCCTCTCGGACACGCCGAGCCGCGCGCCGATCTCGGCGTAGGTCAGCTCGTGCAGCTGCGCCAGCAGGAAGGCCTGGCGCGGCTTGTCGGCCAGGGTGGCCAGGATGCGATCGACCTCGATCAGCGTTTCAAGCACAATGGCCTGGTGCTCGGCCGACGGCTGGGCCGCTTCCGGACGCTCCAGCATCGCGGCCACCCACACCCGTTCGATTTCCGCCCGGCGCCAGTGATCCACCACCAGCCCCTTGGCGATGGTGGTCAGATAGGCGCGCGGATTTTGCCCGGCATCGAACTCGCGCGGACGCACCACCAGGCGCAAGAACGTGTCCTGCGCCAGGTCCTGCGCGGTAAACAGGCATCCGAGCTTGTTGCGCAGCCACGTTTGCAACCAGTCATGGTGCTCGGCGTACAGCGTGTGCAAGTGTGGCTGCCCGGAGGAAGATGCCGCCATGCGTGGTCACCATAGTTGAGAATAATTCTCATTATTATAGGGTCATTTGGCGCGGGGCTACAAGCGTTGCGAGGTGCTCGGCATACCGTCGATGTGTACCGTATCGTCGCCGGGCTGCGAGACTGGTGTGGTGTACACGGCGGCCGACCTGCGCGCCGGATTTGGCAACCGACAGGGAGAGGTGGGGCGACAGGCAACCGAGAGCGCTGGCTGCATGATCGGCGATGTGGTGGGCAACGCCCGCCGGAACGGCAATGCTACCCATGTCACGCTCCTTGAAAACGGCTGAAAACAGCATCAGGCCACATGGCGAAGCTTGAACAGGCAACAAAAAACCCGCTTACCTTTGCAGATAAACGGGCTTTTTGATGAATCTTTGGTGCCGCTTGCCGGAATCGAACTGGCGACCTTTTCATTACGAATGAACTGCTCTACCAACTGAGCTAAAGCGGCGAAGACCCACATTCTACAAACAATGCACAGAATTTGCTAGTGTCAACACGAACTTTTTTGCGCAGTGTGGGGGAAAGCGCCTGCTTACTCCTGGTGGTAGGCCGTCACGCGGGCCACTTCGTCTTTCGAGCCCAGGTAGACCGGCACGCGCTGGTGCAGCTTGTGCGGGGCGATGTCCATGATGCGCTGCTGGCCGTCGGTGGCGGCGCCGCCAGCCTGTTCGACGATGAAGGCCATCGGATTGGCTTCGTACATCAGACGCAGCTTGCCCGGCATCGAGGTGTCGCGCAGGTCGGCCGGGTACATGAAGATGCCGCCGCGGTTCAGGATGCGGTGCACGTCGGCGACCATCGAGGCGATCCAGCGCATGTTGAAGTTGGTGCCGCGCGGGCCGGTGTCGCCGGCCAGCAGTTCGTTGACGTAGCGCTGCACCGGCGGATGCCAGTGGCGCGCGTTCGACATGTTGATGGCGAATTCTTTCGTGGTCGGCGGGATCTGGATATTGCTTTGCGTGAGCACCCACGAACCCATTTCGCGGTCCAGCGTGAAGCAGTTCACGCCATTGCCGAAGGTCAGTACCAGCATGGTTTGCGGGCCGTACACGGCGTAGCCGGCGGCAACCTGCTTGGTGCCGGCCTGCATGAAGTCCTGCTCGGTCGGCTGGCCCATGCCTTCCGGCGCTTTCAGTACCGAGAAGATGGTGCCGATCGAGACGTTGACGTCGATGTTCGACGAGCCGTCCAGTGGATCGAACAGCAGCATGTATTCGCCCTTCGGATAGCGGTTCGGGATCGGGTGGATCGATTCCATTTCTTCCGACGCCATCGCCGCCAGGTGGCCGCCCCATTCGTTCGCTTCGAGCAGGATCTCGTTGGAGATGATGTCGAGTTTTTTCTGTACTTCGCCCTGCACGTTTTCCGTGTCGGCCGTGCCCAGCACCTCGCCCAGCGCGCCCTTGCCGACGGCGTGGCTGATGGTCTTGCAGGCGCGCGCGACGACTTCGATCAACAGGCGCAGTTCGGCCGGGATGCTGTTGTTCGAGCGCTGTTCTTCGACCAGGTATTGCGTAAGACTGATGCGTTTCATGAAACCCCTTTGTTGGTTATGTCGTTATTTTAAATTGTCTCTTGTCGTGTTTGTCGCTGTGCTTGTCGGCTTACGCGCCGTTGGCGCCAACCCGACCTACGAATAATGTGGCCGCGCAGGTCGGATTAGCCCGCAGGGCGTAATCCGACATATCGTATCAATTCGCCAATGCCTTGGACACCACTTCCATCACGTCGTTCGACAGGCTGGCCTGGCCAGCCACTTGCTCCAGCGCGGCGCGCATATGGGTTTGCAGGGCGGGCAGGTAGCGGCGCCAGCGGTCCATCGAACGGGCCAGGCGGGCGGCCACTTGCGGGTTCAGCGCGTCGAGCGCGATCACCTGTTCGGCCCAGAAAGCGTAGCCGCTGCCGTCCGGCGCGTGGAACTGCGACGGGTTGGCGTTGGTGAAATTGAAGATCAGGCTGCGCGCGCGATTCGGGTTTTTCAGCGTAAAGGCCGGATGCGTCATCAGTTCGCGCACGGCCGCCAGGTCGGTGGTCGGTGCGGCGGCCTGCATGGCGAACCATTTGTCGACCACCAGCGCCTCGCCCTGGAAGTCGCCATAGAAGCTGGCCAGCGCCGCTTGCGCTGCTTCCTGCGCGCCGGAATGAATCAGCGCGCCCAGCGCCGCCGCGCGGTCGGTCATGTTGCCGGCATCGGTGAACTGCTGCTGCGCCAGCGCCAGTTCATCGGCTTGCGGCGCGATCAGCAGATACGACAGCGCCAGGTTTTTCAATGCGCGCTTGCCGGCCGACAGGGCATCGGGACTGTATTCGCCCGGCGTCTGGTTGGCGTGGTATTGCGCCAGCAGTTCCGGTTTCAGGGCGCTGGCAATCGTGCGGCGCATGAACTGGCGCGCCGCATGGATCGCCTGCGGGTCGACCTGCGCCATGCGCTCGGCGATGATGGTTTCCGATGGCAGGATCAATGCCAGCTCGCGGAAGGCCGGGTCCAGCGTCTCGTCGGCCAGCAAGGCGCGCTGCGCTTCAATAAAGGTGTCGTCCAGCGCCAGCTCTTCGCCGGCGGCCACGTGCGCGGTGAGTTTCAGCAGGCGCGCCATGGCCAGGCGCTGGCCCGCTTCCCAGCGGTTGACCGGGTCGCTGTCGTGGCGGAACAGGTGCAGCAGTTCGGCGTCGGTGTACCCGTATTCGAGCACCACCGGCGCGGAAAAGTCGCGCAGCAGCGACGGCACCGGCAGCTCTTCCACATTGGTAAAGCGGAAGGTCTGCCAGCTTTCGGTCAGTTCCAGCACCGCGCTGGTGCTGCCATTTGTCTCGACGCCGTCGACCTGCAGCGGCAGATCGCGGCCATCGGCGCCCAGGAGGCCCACGGTGACGGGAATATGGAACGGCAGCTTCTGCGCCTGGCCCGGCGTGGCGGGGCAGCTTTGCTGCAGGGTCAGTTCAAACGTCCTGCTAGCCGCATCGTAGCGCGAGTCGGCTTTCACCACCGGCGTGCCGGCCTGGCTGTACCAGCGCTCGAACTGGGTGAAGTCGCGGCCATTGGCGTCGGCCATGGCGGCGCGGAAGTCGTCGCACTGCACCGCCTGGCCGTCGTGGCGTTCGAAATACAGGTCCATGCCCTTGCGGAAGCCCTCGCGGCCCACCAGGGTCTGGTACATGCGCACTACTTCCGCGCCTTTTTCGTAGATCGTGACGGTATAAAAGTTATTGATCTCGACGAACGAATCGGGACGCACCGGGTGCGCCATCGGACCGGCGTCTTCGGGGAACTGCGCCTGGCGCAGGGTTCGCACCTGGTCGATGCGGGTCACGGCGCGGCCGGTGTCGGTGCCGATCATGTCGGCCGAGAATTCCTGGTCGCGGAACACGGTCAGGCCTTCCTTCAGCGACAGCTGGAACCAGTCGCGGCAGGTGACGCGGTTGCCGGTCCAGTTGTGGAAGTATTCGTGGCCCACCACTGCCTCGATGCCGGCGTAGTCGACGTCGGTGGCCACGCGCGAATTGGCCAGCACGTACTTGGTGTTGAAGATGTTCAGGCCCTTGTTTTCCATCGCGCCCATGTTGAAGTCGCCGACGGCGACGATCATGAAGCGGTCCAGGTCCAGTTCCAGGCCGAAGCGCTCTTCATCCCAGCGGATCGAGTTTTTCAGCGACTGCATTGCGTAGTCGGTCTTGTCCAGGTTGCCGTCTTCGACCCATACCTGCAGCAGCACTTCGCGCCCCGAGTTGAGCGTGTAGCGCTCTTCCTGGCACACCAGGCGCGCGGCAACCAGCGCGAACAGGTAGGAAGGCTTCTTGAACGGGTCTTCCCACTTGGCGTAATGGCGGCCGTCGCCAAGATCGCCCTCTTCGATCAAATTTCCGTTCGACAACAGCACCGGATACTGCTCCTTGTCGGCGCGCAGCATGACGGTGTATTTGGCCATCACGTCCGGGCGGTCCGGGAAGAAGGTAATGCGGCGGAAGCCTTCCGCTTCGCACTGGGTGAAGAAATTATGGTTCGACACATACAGGCCCGACAGCGAGGTATTGTCCTGCGGCGCGAGGATGGTTTCGATATCGAGTTCGACCTCGTCGGGCGCCTTTGGAATCGTCAGCATGCTGGCCGTCAGCTTGTATTGCGACGGTTTGAGCACCTTGCCGTTCAGGCGCACCTGCACCAGTTCGATATGTTCGCCGTGCAGCTCGATGCTGCGGCTGGCGCTGTCGGGGTTGTGACGCATGCGGATCCGGCTCGCCACTACCGTGCGGGCGGGATCGAGATCGAAACCCAGTTCCACGCTGTCGACCAGGTAGCTGGGCGGCAGGTAGTCCTGGCGGTAAATCGTCTGAGGGCTGTCTGTGCGCATAGGATGATGTGGGAGCGGAGGCAAAAGCCTATTTTACCAATACCAGCCCGCAGCGTGCCTGATTTGGCAACGATTTGCGCCGTTTGCGCAAATGAATTGGGGGAACTGCTAACCACCGAACACACAGGGTAACAATCTGTAATAATAATCAGCACTGCAATGGCGTAGTCTTACACTGTAAAGCGATAAATTGCGTCAACCAAGTGGTTGCTCGCATATTGAGGAGATTCGGCAATGAGATACCTGGCCATATTAATGACTGCGCTGACGGTGCTGCTGACCGGCTGCGCCACCACTATCCGCAGCGACGTGACGGCTTTCCACGACTGGCCGGCCCAGTTGAACGACAAATCGTATGTCTTCGAGGCGCCTGCCGCCGAAGACGATACGCTCGAATACCGCAGCTACCAGAACCTGGTGCGCGCCGAACTGGCCAAGCATGGCTTCGGCGAAGCATCGGGTCCTGACGCTGCCAAGCTGCGCGTGGCGATGAGCTTTGGCACCACCGATATTGCCGAACGCGTGCTGCAGGCCACCGACCCGTTCTGGTATGGCCCCGGCTACTGGCCTGGCCGCTACGGCTACCGCTATGGCGCGTGGCCAGGCTACGGCCGTTTCGGCTACAGCCCGTTCTGGGGCGGCCCGATGGAAGTGGAAGAAAGCGTGCGCTTCAAATTCGACCGCAAGCTGCGCATCACGATTAATGAACGCAGCGGCAGGAAGCTGTACGACGTGAGCGTGCATTCGACCAGCGGCAAGCGCGCCACGCCGCAAGTGATGCCGGCCATGGTGGCCAGCGCCTTTGCCGACTTCCCGGGCCGCAGCGGCGTGCCGCGCCAGGTGGAAGTCCAGGTTCAGTAAACCAGCGCTGTATTGAAAAACCGGCTGGCGCCATGAAGTGCCAGCCGGTTTTTTTACGCCTGCAGTTTTATCGATAGTAGGCTTCGGCCGCAAGCGTGATCACGCCGATCAGCGCCACCGCCAGTACCAGCACGATCAACAAGCGGCCGAATTTGGGGCTGCCATCGTCCTGCGCGCTCATGGCACGATAATCGTCGAACCGGAGGTCTTGCGCCCTTCGAGGTCGGTATGGGCCTGCACGATATCGGCCAGCTTGTAGCGCTGGCGCACTTCCACCTGCACTTCGCCGCTGCTGACGACGCCGAACAGCGAGGCGGCCATCTCTTCGAGCTTTTCACGGTCCGACGCATAGCTGAACAGGGCCGGGCGCGTGATGAACAGCGAGCCGCGCGAAGCCAGTTCGGACAACGCAAACGGCGGCACGGGACCGGACGCATTGCCGAAGCTGACCATCATGCCCAGCGGCGCCAGGCAGTCGAGCGAACCGGTGAAAGTGTCCTTGCCGATCGAGTCGTACACCACCGAGACGCCCTTGCCGCCCGTGATTTCGCGCACGCGCTCGACAAAGTTTTCCGTGTTGTAGTTGATGACGTGGGCCGCGCCATGGGCCAGCGCCAGCTGCGCCTTGTCGTCCGAGCCGACGGTGCCGATCAGGTTCACGCCCAGCACTTTCGCCCACTGGCAGGCGATCAGGCCCACGCCGCCGGCCGCCGCATGGAACAGGATGGTGTCGCCCGCCTTCAGCGCCACCGTGCGGTGGAACAGGTACTGCACCGTCAGCCCTTGCAGCATCATGGCGGCGGCCGTGTCGAAACCGATGCGGTCGGGCAGCGCCAGCAGCAAGGCCGCCGGAATATTGCGCTGCTCGGCATACGCGCCATTGATGCGCGCCGCGTAAGCCACGCGATCGCCCACCTTGACGCTGGTGACGCCCTCGCCCACCGCCTCGACGATGCCCGCGCCTTCCACGCCCAGCCCGGCCGGCAGCAGTTGCGGATACAGGCCGGTGCGGAAATACACATCGATGAAATTGAGGCCGATCGCCTCGTGCCTGACGCGCGCTTCGCCGGGGCCGGGCGGCGCCAGCTCCACGTCGACATACTCCATCACTTCGGGGCCGCCCGTGCGGTGCATGCGGATGGCTTTCGTGGTTATCGCTTCTGTCATCGTCATCTCCTGAATATGAGGGTCAAGCCGCTGCCTGGGCAGCGGCACTGGCCTGGGCTTGCAGTTGCGACAGCACCAGATGGGCTGTCGACAGATTGGTGGCGCACGCCACATTGTGCACGTCGCAGGCGCGCACCAGCGCGTTGATGTCCGGCTCGTGCGGCTGCGGCGTCATCGGGTCGCGCAGGAAAATCACGCAATCGATCAGGCCTTCGACCAGCAGCGCGCCGATCTGCAGGTCGCCGCCGAACGGGCCAGAATGCTTGCGCTCGACCGCCAGGCCCAGTTCATTGATCAAGCGCCCGCCGGTGGTGCCGGTGGCCGTCAGTTCGCAGGTAGCCAGAAAGTCCCGGTATTCGCCCGCCAGGGTGATCATGTCATCTTTTTTCTTGTCGTGGGCAATCAGGGCGATGCGTGTTTTCATGGTGGTGCCGTCTCTTTGGTTGGAAGGATTATTTTTTCTTGGAAAGCAGGTAGATGCCGGCCAGGACCAGGCTGGTGCCGGCCAGTTGCCAGCCGGTGATCGGCTCGTCCAGGATCATGGCGCCCAGGAACAGCGTCGACACGGGGCCGATCATGCCGGCCTGCGAGGCGACGGGCGCGCCGATGCGCTCGACGGCGATCATGGTCATGAACACCGGCAGCACCGTGCAGAAGATGCCGTTCACCAGCGACCAGCCGTACACGGGCAGCGGCTGGATCAGCATGCCGACCGGGCGCAGGATAAAGAACTGGGCGATGCAGGCAAAGCTGGCCACGCACATCGCATAGCTGACCAGCCGCATCGCGCCGATGCGCTTGACCAGCTCCCCGGAACCGAGCAGGTAGACGGCATACGAACAGGCCGACCCCAGCACCAGGGTCGAGCCCAGCACGATATTGCTGGCGCCCGCCTGCAGATCATGCACGAACACCAGCACGATGCCGCAATAGGAGGTCAGCAGCGCCAGCCATTGCAGGCGGCTGATGGCGTGCTTGAAATATACGGTGCTGATCAGCAGCACGAAAGTGGGCGTAAGGAACAAGATCAGCCGCTCC
>NZ_DAMAGB010000036.1:0-71268 GCF_031995485.1 Janthinobacterium sp. | reverse complement strand
GCAGCAGGGTCAATGGACGGTTTTCTCCCGGCTCGGCCACCTGCAGCACCAGCAGGCCGTAGTTGGGCAGCGGCGTGCCGATGGTCACCGGCTGGCCCGGCA
Organism: Janthinobacterium sp.; assembly: GCF_031995485.1. Taxonomy (NCBI): domain Bacteria; kingdom Pseudomonadati; phylum Pseudomonadota; class Betaproteobacteria; order Burkholderiales; family Oxalobacteraceae; genus Janthinobacterium; species Janthinobacterium sp. The sequence continues at coordinate 71,166 of NZ_DAMAGB010000036.1, read as the reverse complement.
GCAAACGCGCCAGGCTGCACGAGACGGTGGCCTCGGTCGGTCCATAGGTATTGAACATGGCGCGGCCCGGGCGCGACCAGCGCTCGACCAGCGACTCGGGGCACATCTCGCCACCGAGATTGATCAGGCGCAGGCTCGGCACCTCCTCGGCAAACAGCGCCAGCAAGGTCGGCACGGCATGCAGCACGGTGACACGGTTGGCGGCGAGTGCGCGCGGCAGCGCTTCCGGGTCGCCCGAAATCTCTTTCGGTCCCAGCCACAAGGTGGCGCCGACCAGGTACGCGATCCAGATTTCCTCGAACGACATGTCAAAGGCCACTGAAAAACCCTGGTAGACGGTGTCGTCTTGTGTGACACCCAGCACTGCGTTTTCGCTGCGCAGGAAGTGGCAGATGCTGCGCTGGTTGATCAGTATGCCTTTCGGCTTGCCGGTCGAGCCCGAGGTATAGATGACGTAGGCCGGGTGTTCGGGCAGGGTTGCATGGCGCGTGTGCAGCACTTCACCAGGAGCAGCTGGCGCCAGCAGGCTTTCCGCCGTCCAGACCGGGCGCGTGACGCCTGCGCCGGCCAGGCGCGGCGCAAACTGCGCGCAGCTGATCACGCCGGCGCCATCGGCATCGTCGATGCATACCTGCAGCCGTTCGACGGGCGTATCTTCATCGACCGGCAGCCAGGCGGCGCCGGCCTTGGCAATGGCCGCCTGCATCAGCAACAGATTGGCGCCGCGCGGCAGCCACAGGCCGACGATGTCGCCCGGCCGCACGCCGGCCGCCACCAGCCGCGAGGCGGCCAGGCCGGCCTGCGCATCGAGTTCGGCATAGGTGATGCGGCGTTCGCCGGCTATCAGCGCAATCTGTGCCGGGCAGCGCCGGGCGGTCGCTTCCAGCAGGTCGGCCAGCACCTCGTTCTGCAGCAGATCCGGTCGTTCAGGGCCATACAGGATATCGGTGTGAACGGGGGGGCTGAGTACGGGGCTGTCTGCGGTGAAATCGTTCATGATGACGCTTGTCTGTGGTGCTGTGTGAGAGATCATAATTGCGCCAATTTGGTGCGTGGCGCAGTTTGATACATTACAGCAAGCAAGAGATTCCGGCGTTGCAGAACGGGGACTTTACGTGGTTTTTAAGCCATTACCTTGCCCTGCCGTCAGTTGCCAGGATTACGGAATGTAAATCGCGGAAACATGGCGGTAATCTTTGCCAGCGTGGCCGGCGCCGGGTAGCCGGGCAAAGTGGTCTTTACGAGGCTGTCACTGGCGCAGCCTGCGGCGCTGAACTGCTGCAGCACATAGTGGGTGACGCCTTTTTTTGCCAGGGTGGCGGCCAGTTCCAGCAGCGCCTCGTCGGGCAGCAGGGCCGGGTGGATCGTGGTGCGGCATTCGTGGGCCACGCCGCTGGCCACGATGGCATCGAGGCAGAGGCGCGCCGGCTCGCCGCTGCCCGCCACGCCGGTGATGCTGCGATATGCATTAAAACCGGCTTTGATATCGAAACCCACCCAGTCCACCAGCGGCAGCACTTCCTTCAGGCGCTGCGGATAGATGCAGGCGGTATGCAGGCCGACATCGAACCCCAGTGCACGCACGTCCTGCATGGCGCGCCTCAAGGCCGGGTCCATGCACGCTTCGCCGCCGCTGAAGACGACGGCGTCGACCAGCCCGACGCGCCGGCGCAAGAGGGCCAGCACGTCGGCCCACGGCACCAGGACATCGCTGGAGCGCGGCTGCAGGTGCGGATTGTGGCAGTAGCCGCAGCGCCACGGGCAGCCCTGCACGAACACCACGGCGGCCAGCTTGCCCGGATAGTCGGTGGCGGAGAACGGCGTGACGCCGCCCACTTTGAGTTCAGCGGCCATCGCGCATCAACGGCAGGTCAACGGCCCGGAGACCGACGCGCACGCTTCACTGAAATACCGGCGCTCGTGGAACTCGCCCTGCTTGCCGATATTGAACGAGGCGACGGGGCGGTGATAGCCCATCACGCGGGTCCAGATTTCGCAGCGCTGGCGTTCGCTGTCGTCGAGTTCAATTGCTGGTGTCAGATCTGGTCGTGCGTTCATGGTGTTTCCTCCAGTATGGCGGTAAGGTTGGCCTGCTTGCGGGCGATCAGTTCCGCGTCGCAGGTGGGACAAAATTCATGCTTGCCGGCCAGGTAGCCGTGGCGCGGGCAGATCGAAAAGGTGGGGGTGACGGTGATATACGGCAGCGAAAAGCGCGACAGCGCCCGCTTCACCAGTTCGCGGCAGGCATTGGCATCCGACAGCGCCTCCGTCATGTACAGGTGCAGCACGGTGCCGCCCGTGTATTTGCGCTGCAGGTCATCCTGCAATTCGAGCGCTTCGAACGGATCGTCGGTATGGCCGACCGGCAACTGCGACGAATTCGTGTAGTAGGGGTTGTCCACGGTGCCCGCCTGCAGGATGGCCGGATAGCGCTTGCGGTCTTCGCGCGCAAAGCGGTAGGTCGTGCCTTCGGCCGGCGTTGCTTCCAGGTTGTACATATGGCCCGTCTGTGCCTGGAATTCGATCATGCGCGCGCGCACATGGTCGAGCAGGCGGATCGCCAGCGCATGGCCCTCCTTGCTGGTGATGTCGTATGCATTGCCGCTGAAATTGCGGATCATCTCGTTGATGCCATTGACGCCCAGCGTGGAGAAATGGTTGCGCAGGGTGCCGAGATAGCGTTTGGTGTACGGGAACAGGCCGTCCTGCATCAGCTGTTCGATGGTGGCGCGCTTGATTTCCAGGCTGGTCTTGCCCAGTTCAAGCAGCCGGTCCAGGTCCGCCAGCAAGGCCACCTCATCGCCGCGCCACAAATAGCCCAGGCGCGCGCAGTTGATGGTGACCACGCCCAGGGAACCGGTCTGCTCGGCCGAACCGAACAGGCCATTGCCGCGCTTGAGCAGTTCGCGCAGGTCCAGCTGCAGCCGGCAGCACATCGAGCGGATCATGTTCGGTTTCAGTTCCGAATTGATGAAGTTCTGGAAGTAGGGCAGGCCGTAGCGCGCCGTCATCTCGAACAGGCGCCCGGCATTCTCGCTGTGCCAGTCGAAGTCCTCGGTGATATTGTAGGTCGGGATCGGAAACGTGAACACGCGCCCCTTGGCGTCGCCCGCCATCATGATCTCGATATACGCGCGGTTGATCATGTCCATTTCAAGCTGCAGCTCGCCGTAGCTAAAGTCCATTTCCACGCCGGCGATCACGGGAATCTGCCCGCGCAGGTCTTCCGGGCAAACCCAGTCGAAGGTCAGGTTGGTAAACGGCGTCTGCGTGCCCCAGCGCGAGGGCACATTGAGGTTGTAGATCAGCTCCTGCATGGATTGCAGCACGTCCGCATAGGCCAGCTTGTCCTTGCGGACAAAGGGCGCCATATAGGTGTCGAAGGAACTGAAGGCCTGCGCGCCGGCCCATTCGTTCTGCAGGGTGCCGAGGAAGTTGACGATCTGGCCGATGGCCGACGACATGTGCTTGGGCGGGCTTGATTCGACCTTGCCCGGCACGCCGTTCAGGCCTTCGTGCAGCAGGGTGCGCAGCGACCAGCCGGCGCAGTAACCGGCCAGCATGTCGAGGTCATGGATATGCAGCGCCGCCTCGCGGTGCGCTGCGCCCACTTCGGGCGGGTACACCTGGTCGAGCCAGTAATTGGCGATCACCTTGCCGGATACATTGAGTATCAGGCCGCCCAGCGAATAGCCCTGGTTGGCGTTGGCATTGACGCGCCAGTCGCGCCGCTCCAGGTATTCGTTGATGGACGAGGCGACATCGATCTGGCTGTGTTTTTTCGACGGCGTGACGGGTAGTGCGCTAGCTGACATGAAACCTCCAATAACCACAACATGCGGTGTTTTATTGAAGGTTATCGACTAAATGTAGTGCCGTCAAAGGGCGCGTGCAGGCGTTTGCGGGATACTTGATCGAGGTGAAATTCGAGTGTGGTGGCAGGCATTTGCGTTTTACCCCAACGGCGAAAAGGCTGGGGTCGGACGGGGACGCCGAGTCCCTGAGGGTCCGACCCCGGAATTTGCTTCAGGGGTAAACGTTTTCAACGCTTCCTGTCCCACCGCGTCTCCCTCAGTATCATATACGTGGTGACAAAAAACGCCCCGCCGCAGGTAGCGATGCTGATGACGGAAGCGGGCAGCACATGGATCCAGATTTCCGCCGGCGAAAAGGTGCTCCAGCTGGCCACGCGCAGGTCGAACGTGATGTAGTTGGCCAGCAGCCAGTACACGGCCAGCAGCGCCGTGCAGATGGCGCTGCGGCGCAGCAGCGGCATCTGGCGGCGCGCAAACACGGCCAGCAAAAACAGCAGCACCACGCCCGGATAGATGCCCAGTATTTCAGGCGAAAACATGTGCGTGCTTTGCGCGTCATAGCCTTCGACGGGCGAGGCCCACTGCACCTGCAACGCGGTGAGGAACAGGATCAGCAGGAGTATCAGCAGGGGCTTGCGGGTCATGGCAGTGGTTCCGAATAATCAGTAATAGGCACGATGGCAGTGGCGCATTCTACAGCGCAAGGAGGGGTGCCGATGCATGCATTCCTTCACCTGCGTCAAGGACTGCGCACATGGCGCGGGGCTATAGTCTCGACCCTGAGCCGATACAGAAAGCCATCCACCATGAAGCTTGAAAACCCCACCGTCCACCGCGTGGCCGGACCGCTGGAACTGGTCTGTCCGGCCGGCAGCCTGCCGGCCCTGAAAGCGGCCGTCGACAACGGCGCCGACACCGTCTACCTCGGCTTTCGCGACGCCACCAATGCGCGCAATTTCGCCGGCCTCAATTTCGACGAAAAGGCGATCGCCGAAGGCGTGCGCTACGCCCGCCAGCATGGCCGCAAGGTGCTGCTGGCGCTCAATACCTACCCGCAGCCGCACAACTGGACGGTCTGGCGCAGCGCCATCGACCGCGCGGCCGATGCGGGCCTGGACGCCATTATCGTCGCCGATCCGGGCCTGATGGCGTATGCGCGCCAGCATCATCCGCAGCTGCGGCTGCACCTGTCTGTGCAGGGTTCGGCCACCAACTACGAAGCGATCAATTTTTATCACGACCACTTCGGCGTCTCGCGCGCCGTGCTGCCGCGCGTGCTGTCGATGGCGCAGGTGGAGCAATTGATCGCAAAGACACCGGTCGAGATCGAAGTATTCGGTTTCGGCAGCCTGTGCGTGATGGTCGAGGGCCGCTGCGCGCTGTCGTCGTATGCAACGGGCGAAGCGCCCAATACGCATGGCGTGTGTTCGCCGGCCAAGGCGGTGCGCTGGGTGGAAACGCCAACGGGCCTGGAATCGCGGCTGAACGGCGTGCTGATCGACCGTTACGCAGCCGGTGAAAACGCCAGCTACCCGACCCTGTGCAAGGGCCGTTTCGATGTCGCGGGCGAGCAGTATTACGCGATCGAGGAGCCGGCCAGCCTGAACACGCTGGCGCTGCTGCCGCAGCTGATCGTCATGGGCGTCAAGGCGGTGAAAATCGAAGGACGCCAGCGCAGTCCCGCTTATGTGGCCCAGGTGACGCGCGTCTGGCGTGACGCCATCGACGCCTGCCGGGATGGCCAGCAGCGCTATGCGGTCAAGCCGGGCTGGATGGCGGCGATGGACAAGCTGGCCGAGGGCCAGCAGCACACCCTGGGCGCTTATCACAGATCATGGAAATAGGAAAACCTGCTGCGCGAGCCGCTCGCTACGGTTTTTTAACTGGAAAAGAATGGAACGGATATGTTGAAACTGTCACTCGGGCCTTTGCTCTACTACTGGCCGCGCGCCACCGTCTTCGAGTTCTACCAGCAGGTGGCCGAAACGGCCATCGATATCGTCTACCTGGGCGAGACGGTCTGTTCGCGCCGCCATGAGCTGCGCTTGAGCGACTGGCTCGATATTGCGGATATGTTGTCTGCCGCCGGCAAGGAAGTGGTGCTGTCGACGCAGGCGCTGATCGAGTCGGGCGCCGAGCTGGCCACCTTGCGCCGCATCGCCGCCAATGGCCGCTACGCGGTGGAAGCGAACGACTTTGGCGCCGTGCACTGCCTGGAGAAAGGCGCGCCGTTTATCGCCGGTCCGCACCTGAACCTGTTCAATGGCCCCAGCCTGCAATTGCTGGCCGGCCTCGGCGCGCGGCGCTGGGTGATGCCGCTGGAAATGAGCCATCAGGCCCTGGCCGAGATGCTGCGCCAGGCACCCGAGGGCATCGAGACGGAAGTGTTTTCGTATGGCCGCATGCCACTGGCCTTTTCGGCGCGCTGCTTCACGGCGCGCAACCGCAACCTGCCGAAAGACGACTGCCAGTACAGCTGCCTGCAGGAGCCGGACGGCCTGCTGCTGCGCACGCGCGATGCCGAACCGTTCCTGGTCCTGAACGGCACGCAGACGCAGTCGGCGCTGGTCTATAACCTGGTGGGCGAACTGGGCGCGATGGAAAAGCTGGGTGTGGGCGTGGCCCGCCTCAGTCCTCAGGAACACAATACGGTGGAAGTGATCGCCATCTTCGACCAGGCCCGCCGTGGCCAACTTGCTGCCGCCGAAGCGCAGGCGCAGCTGGCCGCCTGCCATGCGGCCGGCACCTGCGACGGCTACTGGCATGGCCAGCCGGGCATGCACCAGCAAACTGCCTCACTCCATTGACCGAACCCGGGACTTACGATGCACAACAAGATTGAAACACTGCCGGCCCCATTTCGCCTGCCCACCCCGGTCGCCGCGCTGCTGGCCAGGCTGCCGCCGTATCCCGCTTCCTGGGCCTTCGTGCAGGGCCTGAACCGGCTGCTGGCGCACCAGTTGCCCGACGATGTGCGTGCGCATCTGCAAGGTCGCAGCTTGCGTTTGCGCCTGCTGGACGCCGGCGTCGCGTTTGATTTCTGCTGGCAGGGCGCGCGATTTGCGGCGGCCCGGCACCTGCACACGCCCGACCTGGCCATCGGCGCCAGCGTGCATGACCTGATGCTGCTGGCGCGGCGCGAGGAAGACCCGGACACGCTGTTTTTCAGCCGCCGCCTGCTGCTTGAAGGCGATACGGAACTGGGGCTGCTGTTCAAGAACACGCTCGACGCGCTCGAATTGCCGCCGTTCGACCTGCAGTCGCTGCATCCGCGCCGCATGCTGGCGCAATTGTGCGGGACAAGCCGGGCAGGCTAGCTGCGCTGGCAGTGGCCGCAGGCGCCGGTGCAGGGGATGGCGGCCTGCGCCTGTTCCGTCTCGCCGATAAAACCGGCCGCATTGACGGCGGCCAGCAGGCGCTCCCGCGTCGCCACCGTTTCATCGAATTGCACCGTGGCGTCATTGCGCGCCAGCGACACGCAGACCGTATCGACGCCGTCGATCGCTTCCAGTACCTCGGTCAGTGCGTCGGCACAGCCTTCATGGTCCATGCCGGTAATCGTCAATCGCGTCTTTTGCATAGCTATCTCTTGCTTTTAAGATAAAAAAGCAGCGTAGGCGAGTGCACCGCATTTCGTCCAGCGCTGCACACCGTGTTTTTCCCGGTTTCTTGATCTGCATCCAATCATGATATCCATCCCGCCATCGCTGGCCGGTTCAACCGTGCAGGGTGGCGTGGACATCCTTGCCTATAATTGCTATTGTGAAAGTATAAACATGGCCATCCCGTGCTTTCGCTTTTTTATGGACAGGACACTACATGGGCCCCACCGCAACATCCTCTTTTCTATTATTAGCCAGTGTGCTGGCCCTCTCTGCGCAGGCCCAGAGCGTCAGTTTCGACGAGGCGCTGCGCCAGGCCGCCGGCGCCTCGGGCACGGTGCAGGGTGCCGCGCTCGACGTGCGCGCCAAGACGCTGAAAGCCGAAGCACTGTCGAATATCGACGGCCCCTCGCTCGATCTCACCGCCTTTCACGGCCGGCTGTCGACCGATCTGTCGCTCGATACCAGCCGCCTGTCCGGCGTGGTGGGCGGCATCGGCGCGGCGCTGCCGAATTTGCCGGTGCCTGAAATCCCCAATTCGCTGAACCGCAATGTGGTGACGAATCTGTCGTCGTTCGGCCTGGTGGGCCTGTGGCCGATCTATACGGCGGGCCGTCTCGACGCCGTCAAGGGCATGGCGGCCGGCATGGCGAAAGAGGCCGACGCCGACCGCGCCGAGGCCGAGGAAAAGCTGGCCACCCAGGTGGCGCAGCGCTATTTCCAGCTGCTGCTGGCGCAGCGCGTGGTGGCCGTGCGCGCGGAAGTGACGGCGGGCGTGATCGAGCACCAGCGCGACGCGGCCAAGCTGGAAAAAGGCGGCCTGATTTCGCGTGCCGAGCGCCTGCGCGCCGACGTGGCGCTGGACGGCGCGCGCAGCGACGAAGCGCAGGCGCGCAGCGATGCGGAAATCGCCCAGGTGGCGCTGGACCGGCTGCTGAACGCCGGCACGCAGGTGCGCCCGGCCACGCCGCTGTTTGTCAATTCGCTGCCGGTGGGCTCGCTGCAATCGTTTATCAGCACCGGCATGCGCGAGAACGCGGCCTGGAAAAAGATCGCCAGCAAGCGTGACCAGTCGGAACAGGCGCTGCGCCTGCATGGCAAGGAGTACAGCCCCACCGTGTTCGCCATCGGCAATTACAACCTGAACCGGGGCAGCGAACGGCTGGTGCGCTCGAACTGGGTGGTCGGTGTGGCCGTATCGGTGCCGCTGGTGCACCGCATCGACACGGGCAAGATGATCGAGGCGGCCAAGCTGGATCAGGAAAGGGTGGAAGTGACGGCGCGGCAGGCCGAACGCGATATCCCCACCCTGATCGAAAAGAACTGGCGCGCGCTGGAAAACGCGCGCATTCAGTTTTTGTCCACCAATTCCTCGGTGGAGCTGGCGCGCGAAAATATCCGCCTGCAGACGGTGGCCTTCCAGCAGGGGCAGGTGACCTCGCTGGAAGTGGTGGACGCGCGCCTGAACTTGGCCAAAATCGAAACCCAGCGCGCGCAGAGCGCCTATAACTACGTGATGGGCCTGGCCCAGCTGCTTGAAGCGGCCGGCGAGACGCAGCGCCTGGGCAGCCTGGCAGCGCAGGCCGACATACACTTACCTCTGGATACCCCACAATGAGCACTTCCAAACAACGCATCGCAGGACTGCTTGGCGTCCTGGTACTGATCTTTATCGGCTGGGGCCTGTACCAGGCCTTCCAGCCGCAGCGCCTGCCATTGCAGGGGCAGATGGATGCGCAGGAAGTCAATGTCTCGTCCAAGGTGGCGGGCAGGGTCGGCGAGTTGAACGTGAAGCTGGGCGACACCGTGGCCAAAGGCCAGGTGCTGTTCCAGCTGACCAGCCCCGAAGTCGATGCAAAGATCGCCCAGGCCACGGCCGCCTCGCAGGCCGCCGAGGCGGTGGCCAAAAAGGCGCAGGCCGGCGCGCGGCCCGAGGAAGTGCGGGCGGCACGCGCCAACTGGCAGCGCGCGCAGACCGGCGCGGCGATTGCCAAAACCACGTATGAGCGTGTCAACAACATGTTTGCCGAAGGCGTGATCGCGCGCCAGAAGCGCGACGAGGCCGAAGCGCAATGGAAGGCCGCCGAGCAGCAGGCGCAGGCGGCGCGCGCCCAGTACGACATGGCCAATGCGGGCGCGCGTCCCGAAGACAAGAATGCGGCCGACGCGCAGGCGCGCCAGGTAGGCGCCGTGCTGACGGAAGCGCAGGTGGCGCTGGCCGAGACAAAAATCGCCGCGCCGGTGGCCGGCCAAGTCAGCAAGATCCAGATCCAGCCGGGAGAACTGGCGCCGCAGGGTTTTCCCGTGATTACCCTGGTCAACCTGGCCGACGCCTGGGCCGTGCTGCAGGTGCGCGAAGACGAGATGGCGGCGTTCTCGATGGGCAGCACGCATACGGCCAATGTGCCGGCCCTGAAGCAGCAGCTGACCTTCAAGGTCAGTTCGGTGGCCGTGATGCCGGACTTTGCCACCTGGCGCGCGGCGCGTCCGGGCGGCACCGACTTGCGTACCTTCGAGATCCGTCTGCGTCCGGCCATCAGGGTCGAGGGCCTGCGCCCCGGCATGTCGGTCGTGTTCCCGCCGCTCTGACCGCGCATGACTGAAGCGATCAACAAGGAGCTGCCGGTGCTGGCGCGCGAATGGGCGCGGCTGCGCGCCGACTTCTGGGATTTGGGCATGCTGAGCTGGATTCCCGTGCTGCTGTGCGGCCTGCTGTGGTGGACTTTTTCGGCTGGTATCGCGCGCGACTTGCCGATTGCCGTGATCGACAACGACAACTCCGCCTTGTCGCGCCAGCTCACGCGCTGGCTCGACGCCTCGCCGGGAATTATGGTCGCGGGCAAGGCCGGCGCCAGCGACGAAGCATTGGCGATGCTGCGCGAACGCTCGGCCTTCGGCTACCTGGTGATTCCCTTTGATTTTGAAAAAGAACTGACAAGCGGCCGCCAGGCCACCGTGCAGTGGCTGTACAACGCGCAGTTTTCCTCGCATGCGGGGTCCTTGCTGCGCGACGTGCGCACGGTGTCGACCACCTTGTCGGCCGGCGTCGAGATGACGGCGCGCGGCAAGAAGGGCGTCTCGGGCGTGCAGGCAACCGCGCAGTTCGAGCCGGTGCGCACGCAGTTGAACAGCCTGTATAACGAGAATATCAGCTACGAGGCGTTTCTGACGCTGGCGCTGATGCCGTCCATGCTGCAGATCTTTATCGTCATCGCGGTGGTGACGACCGTGGGGCGCGAACTGCGCGACGGCACCGTGCCGCAGTGGCTGGCCTCGGCCAATGGCAGCTGGCCGCGCGCGGTGGGCGCCAAGCTGCTGTTCCCCTTGATGGCGTATGTGGCGCTGGCGCTGCTGTACCTGCTGTTTTTCAGCCTGGTGCGCGGCTGGGCCGTGGCGGGCAGCCTGACTGGCCTGCTGCTGGGCATGCTGCTGCTGGTGCTGGCCTATTGCGGCCTGGGCCTGCTGCTGGTCGCCGCCACGCTGTCGTTGCGGCTGTCGCTGTCCGGCACGGCGTTCATCACCGCGCCCGCGTTTGCGTATGCGGGCCAGGCGTTTCCGCTGATGGCCATGCCGCCCGTGGCGCGCGCCTGGGCACAGGCGCTGCCGCTCACGCATTACCTGGAGGTGCAGACCACCTACTGGCTGGCCGGCGCGCCGTGGCGCTATGGCGTCACGCAATTGTTGATACTGGCCGGCTTTGCCATCGGCTGCGGGGCGCTCGGCATGCTGCTGCTGGCGCGCCGCGCGAATGTACCCGCTGCATGGGGCAGAACATGATGTGGACAGCCTTCCTCGCCACCTGGCGCGCCATGCTGACGGACAAGGGCGCATTGACCCTGCTGTTTGTCGGCGGCGTCCTGTATTCGTTTTTCTATCCGCTGCCCTATACCAAAGAGATCGTGCAGCGCGTGCCGGTGGCCGTGGTCGACCAGGACCGCAGCAGCATGTCGCGCCAGATGACGCGCTTTGCCATCGCCCATCCGGCCTTGAGCGTGGTGGCCGTCACGCCCGACCTGCCCACCGCGCAGCATTTGCTGTGGGGCGGGAAGGTGATGGGCGTGCTGATCATCCCCGACGGCCTGCAGACGGACGTGCTGGCCGGGCGCGCCGCGCAGGCGCATGTGGCGGGCAATGGCCTGTACCTGATGCTCAACAAGGTGGCGCTCAATGGCCTGGCCGAAGTGGTGGGCACGGTGTCGGCCGGGATCGAACTCAAACGCCTGGCGGCCGGCACGCCGTCGAGCTACCAGGCCAGCGACCAGCGCTCGCCGATCGCGTTCGACGCGGTGCCGCTGTTTAACGTCAAGGAAGGCTATGGCGCCTATGTGGTGCCGGGTGTGGCGACGCTGATCGTGCAGCAGACCCTGTTGATCGGCATGACCATGCTGTTTGGTACCTGGCATCAGCGCAGGACGTTCCCGCTGGCGCAGCGCACGGCCGGCGGCTATGCGGGCATGCTGCTGGCGTTTGCCTCGGTGGCGCTCCTGAACTGCTGCTATTTCTTCGGTTTCGTGTTCTGGTTCCAGGACTATCCGCGTGGCGGCAACTTCGGCGGCCTGGTGCTGCTGCTGGTGCTGTTCTCGCTGGCCGAGGCGGCATTCGGCATGCTGCTGGCGATGCTGTTTCGCACGCGCGAGCGCGGCACGCAGCTGATGATCGCCACCTCGATGCCGATATTGTTCCTGGCCGGCTTGACCTGGCCCGTCGGCTCGATGCCGGTGGCGCTGCAATGGCTGCGCTGGCTGCTGCCGTCCACCGCCGGCATCCAGGGCTTCGTGGCGCTGAACCAGCTGGGTGCGTCGGTGTACGAGATCCGCCATGAAGTGGCGGGGCTGGCGGGCCTGTTTGTCGTGTGCGCTGCGCTGGGGTGGCGACGCTATAATTCTTGTGATGTAAGTCAGGTGACGGCCTCCGGCTTGACCCGACCTGCGAAAACTAACTGATCGGTCAATCTCCATGGCTTTCAACCTCTTCCAGCGCCTGTCGCAGGCACCCACCAAACCCAAGGCGGCGCCTGCCGCGCGGCAGTTCGACGTGGCGGACCTGTACCAGGGGCCGGTGGCGCTGAGCGGGGAGGGCGAGAGCGCCGCGCGGCCGTTTGACGAAAAGCTGCGCCAGGCCTACTTCTGGATCGTCAACCACGCCATTATCAGCCCCCATTACGATATCGAATACAACGACGGGCCGTCGCAGACCTATGCGGTGGGCGACAGCCGGCGCACGCTCAATTTGCCGTCGGCGCAAAGCTATTCGAGTTTTATTTTGCTGCCGCTGCTGACTTTTGCCACGCGCCGCAAATGCCTGTTTGTCGGCGGCCCCGGCCGCGGCAAGACGGCCAGCGCGCTGCTGATGGGGGTGCTGGCCGGATCGTCGGTGAAAGAAGTGAAACGCGCGATGCAGCATGGCCATCCGCAGATGACGATCGCCGATTTGCTCGGCAATCCGCTGCCGGCCGACCTGGTCAACGCGCAAAGCATGGACGAGATCCGCATCGCCTGGCGCGCCTGGCTGGGCATGCGCGTCAAGATTGTCGACGAATACAACCGCATCCCCACGCGCACGCAAAGCGCGCTGCTGACCGTGATGGGCGACAACTACGCGGAAGTGCTGAACCATATCTACGAATGCCCGGAAGCGGCCTGGTACCTGACGGCCAATGACGACCAGGGTGGCGGCACCTACCAGGTGATCGAGGCGCTGCGCGACCGCGTCGATGTCACCGTGCAGGCGCTGGCCTTCAATCCGCGCTTCCTGAACGAGCTGCTGCTGCGCGTGGAAGAAAACGTGCGGCCAGAAGAGCTGGTGCCGCCCGATATCATCTTTACGGAAGCAGAAGTGGACCAGATCGGCAACGATATCCGCCAGGTGGCCGTGCCCGACGCCGTGCGCCGCCGCCTGGAGTTTTTCGCCAGCCAGTTCGAGCTGTTCGAGACGGCCGGCGGCCAGTTCGAATACATGACCAAGGATACGGCGCGCCTGTCCGGCGCCGACCGCAACGCGGCGCAGGCGGCCGATAACGGGCGCGACCGCCTGAAGGACCTGGGCTGCCAGACCTTGAACGGCATCTCCGTGCGCACCCTGATGGCGCTGCTGATCTACGCCAAGGCCATGGCTTACTTCCGCGGCAACGGCGAAGTGGAGCTGGAAGACCTGCGCCAGGTGCTGCCGTTCGTGTTGCACAACAAGCTGCAGCCGGACCTCGATGCGCCATTCTTCGCACTGCCCGAAAACACCGCCTACCGCAGCGACAGGCTGGGCTGGCTGCGCCGGCTGTTCGACCTGTCCAATGACGAATACAACCGCCTGAACCTGGACCGCGACGATCCGGTCGGCGCCCTGTCGGCCGAATTCGACCTCGGTCTCGACGGCCTGAGCGAGCGCGAGACGCTGGCGCGCCTGAACCGCATCGAAAAGCTGATCGGCGAACGCACCAAGGGGCGCAAGCTGTATGGCCCGCTGTACGACGATTTGCTCAAGCTCAAATACCTGCACCAGCGCTATACCAATTACCGCACCTGGCTGCGTTCGCAATGAGTCTCGATCATTGCCAGGGGTTTCTCGACGCGCTGGCGCTGCTCAACTCCGAAGCGGGCGACCTGTGCGCCACTTACGAGATCGTGCGCCTGCCCGGCGCGCCCGATCTCGCCACGGCGCTCGGCCTGCGCGTGGAAGACCATGCGCTGAACCAGATCAGTCCTTCTCGCATACTGCCTGCGCCGCTGTGGCAGATTGCCGCCACGCCGATGGCGCGCGCGCCGTTGCAGCAAGTGTGCCTGCGCTGGTTCTTTTCGTCGCAGCACATGCAGGCGGCGCCTGCCGGCCGCTTTCGCACCAGCCTGGCGGCGGCGTTTCTGGAAGCGCTGGACCAGGCGCTGGACGGCTTTGAGGCTCATTCGGTGACCATGGCGCCGCCCATGTGGTACGCCATCCACTGGGACGAGATTGCGTTTGTGCGTGGCGCCGAACGCTATCTGCTGCATTTCTCGCATAGTGATTAAGCCATGATTTCATCGTCCTTTGCCGCCATCCTGGCCAGCGGCCGCGCCCAGTTCAATGCGCGCGCCCTGGAAGCGCGGCGCCGTTTTACTTCGCTCGACATGCAGGCGTTCGGCGCCTTTCTGCAGGACGGCGTCGATCCCGTGGTGCAGGCGGTAGCTGCCACCGCGCCTGACCGCGCCGGCAGTTTTACCCTGGCCGCCTACGACATGGCTTTGGCGCTGGTCGGCCATGGTCTGGCCGGGCCGGCGGCAAAGAATCCGTTCCTGAGCACCGTCTGGCGCGAGCTGGCGCCACGGTTTGCGCCACTGCTGGCGGTGGCTCCCGTCGACGCCCTGGGCATGCTGAGCAACGCAGCGATTCACCTGGCCGGCGTGCCTGGCGCACGCACGCGGCAGTGGCAGGACGAGATGGCGGCCCTTGCGCCGCAAATTGCCACGCTGGCGCAGCTGCGCGCCATCGGCCAGTTGCTGGCCTGGCGCGCCGGCGTGGCGCATTTTCGCCTTGGGGCGATCGCCGCCGCCGACAGCCTGCCGCCAATGCTGGCCGTCGCCGCGTTTGGCGAAAACGGCAGCGACTGGCAGGCGCTGCGCGCCCAGTTGCTGGCGCAGCCCTGGCGCGGCAATGGGGACGGCATCGAGTTTGGCGCGTTTGCCGGCCTCGGTGGCCAGTTCGCCACGCCGCCGCTGGTACGTGCCACCGAAGATGGCTTTGTCGTCAGCGCCGGCGAGCGTTTTTACCTGCTGCTGGCGGACGCCCACGGCGCCGTGCTGCATGGCGCCACCGAAGACGAATATGCGCAGGCCGGTGCCAGTGTGCCGTCCGGCGTGCGGCTCAATGGCGCGACCCTGCATCTGGGCGCGCGCGCGCTGGCGCTGGACCTGCCGGCCGGCGAGATCGCGCTGGCCGCCAATGCGCACACGCTGGCGATCACCTCACCATATACGCATGCGATCCGCCTGCTGCCGCTGTCATGAGCGGCCAGCACGCCGAACTGATCGCGCAGTGGCGCGCCGCCTGGCCGCAGGCACTGGAGGTGTGGAGCAAGTTCACGCGCCTGCGCGATCCGGCCCTGTGCGCCAGCCGCGTCGCCGCCAGCAAGGAAGGCCTGAGCGGCAGCTTTGCCATGATCCGCCTGCTGGACCAGAGCGTGGTGGTCGACCTGCCGCTGGTGGCCGAGCTGGGATTGCAGGACTATGGACTGGAAATCCTTGCGCACGAAATCGGCCACCATATCCTGGCGCCCGGCAGCGCCAGCGACCAGTTCCGCCTGCTGGCCCGCATGCGCCGCGCCTTGCCGACGCTGGAGCAGCATGCACCGATGGTGGCCAATCTGTACACGGACCTGTTCATCAATGACCGCCTGCAGCGCCAGGCCGGCCTGCGCATGGACGACATCTACCGCAAACTCGAGCAAGGCAAGGCGAAAGACAGCCCCGCGTCCGGCAAGGTCTGGCTGCTCTACATGCGCATCTATGAGAACCTGTGGCAGCTGCCCAAGGGTGACCTTGGCGGCGCAGGTAGTGATAACGGCGCCGATGAACGCCTCGATACCGACGCCTGGCTGGGGGCGCGCCTGATCCGCGTCTACGCCAATGACTGGATGCTGGCGGCCGGGCGTTTTGCCACCTTGCTGCTGCCTTACCTGGTGGACGACACCGGTGCGCTGAAAGGGGCTGACCCGAGCCGCTATTTCCACGACACCCGCGATGCGGCGCGCGGCTGCCAGACCTATGGTGCGCAGCAGATCGAGGATGACGAGGAAGATGGCGCCATCCATCCCGTGCAGGACCGGCGCATTTCGGGACTCGGAGACGATGCCGTGGGCGAGCCGCCCGAGGAAAAGGCGCAGAAGCAGAGCAGCGGCCAGCTGCGCGAGCCGTTCGAGCTGGGTGATATTTTGAAAGCGTCCGGCATCGATCTGAGCGACCATGAAATCGCCATCCGCTACTATCGCGAGCGGGCCTTGCCGCACCTGGTGAAGTTTCCTTCGCGGCCAGCGCCCGAATCGGACGAGCCGCAGATGGAAGGCCTGTCGCCGTGGGATATCGGCGATCCTCTCGACGAGATCGACTGGCTGCAGTCGGTAATGCAGTCGCCGCGTCCGATCCCCGGCGTGACCACCGTGCGCCGCGAATACGGGCGCGAGCCGGCGCGCGACATCGACAATATTCCCGTCGACCTGGACATGTACGTGGACAGTTCAGGCTCCATGCCCAACCCGCAGCAGCACACCTCGTACCTGACCCTGGCCGGCGCCGTGATCGCCCTGTCCGCGCTGCGCGCCGGCGCCAAGGTGCAGGTGACGCTGTGGAGCGGCAAGCGCGAGGTGATGCAGACACCGGGTTTCGTGCGCGACGAGGATATGATCCTCGGCGTGCTGACCGATTTCTATGGCGGCGGTACCGCGTTTCCCATCCACTGCCTGCGCGAGACCTATGCGGCCAAACGCGAACGGCCCACGCATATCCTGATGATTTCCGACGACGGCATCACCACCATGTTCGACCAGGATGAGCTGGGCAACAGCGGCTGGGATATCTCCGCCAAAGCCCTGGAAAATGGCGGCGCCGGCGGTACCATGGCGCTGAACGTGGCAACTACCTGGGACCAGCCCGGCGGCGCCCACTGGATGCAGAAAATTTTCGGTGACCTGCAGCGCGCGCGCGACGAGCAGGGCTGGGATATCCACGCCGTGGCGCAGTTCGAGGATCTGCTCGAATTTGCGCGCCTGTTCAGCCAGCGGCATTATGTGTAAATTAACCCAAGGACAAGAACTGGGGTCGGACCCTGAGGGTCCGACCCCGGCATTCGCTCCTGGGTTTGACTGAGTATAAAAATCAATGCAAACCCCTGGCCCCCACCTCGAAACCCTGACCCACCGCCTGGCCGATACGCCTGCGGAATTCCTGCGCGAGCCGCGCATCGCCGGCGTGCATAACCCGCAGGCCGTGGCGGTGGCCGCGCTGGTCAACGATATCCTGCTGCTGCACGGCGCGCGCGCGCCGGCCGCATCGCTGCAAGGTTTCCATGGCGCGCAAGTGAAAGCCGACCGCAACCGGCTGGCGCTGGCCATGATCCTGTGCTGGCTGCTGACCGACGACTGGTTTGTGGCGCAGCAGCTGGCGCAGCAAGACCTGTTGCAGGTGCTGGGCGAGGCGGCGCGCGAACTGGCGGCGGCCAGCCCCGCGCACCAGTACACGCAAGATCCGGAACGGCGCGAGGAACTGGCGCGCATCGTGCTGGCGCGCCTGGGTTTCCGGCCCCGCGATGAAAGCGCGGCGCAGGCCACCGACCGCCTGTCGGCCATCAGCGGCACCGAGCGGCGCCGGCTGCTGGAGGCCAGCCGCGTGGCCGAGCAGCGCGCGCGCGAAATCCGCGAAGCGCTGGCGAAAAAGGCGGCCCAGGAATCGGCCGACAAGTGGTCGCGCGAATGATGCCGGCAGCGATATCGCAGGACAACCTGCCCGGCGGCGCCTGGGCCACCGATCTCGATTACTGTCCCACCTTGAGCGATGCGGGACGGCGCATGCTGGAGCACCTGCGCAGCCATCCTGCCGCCCCTGTCTACACGAACCGCAGCGGCAACAAGCTGCTGGCCCATGAGGTCGAGGCGCTGCGTGATTATGAGCGTGAAGTGATGGACGCCGTGATCGGCTGGCAGCCTGGCGAGCCACCTGCGTGGATGGCAGCTTTCCTGCGCCAGGCCTGGGTCAGCGTGCCGCATTATCGCGCCTGCGGTTCGCCCCCCGCGCGGCTGGCGGACGTGCCGCCCATCAGCCGCGCCGACCTGGCCAGCGATATTGCCTCATTCGTGCCCGACGATGCGGACCTGGCGCGCATGATCAACTTCCAGACCACGGGCACCACCGGCCACCCTTTGCTGATTCCTTCGCATCCGTTGGTGGCGGGGCGCTACCTGGCCTTTCACAAACGGGCGCTGCGCCGCTTTGGCGTGACCCTGCGCCATGGCACGGGCCAGGTGGGCGTGATGCTGCTGGGGCACCAGCGCCGCTGCTTCACGTATGTGTCGGTCACGCCCGCCATGGGCGAATCGGGGCTGGCAAAGCTGAACCTGCATGTGGACGACTGGCACCATCCCGATGACCGCGCGCGCTACCTGGACGCGATGGCGCCCGAGCTGGTCGCGGGCGACCCGATCTCGTTTGCCGAGTTGCTCACGCTGCCGATGACGCACCGGCCGGCCGCCCTGATGTCGGTCTCGATGATGCTGTTGCCGGGCATGCGCGCGCGCCTGGAACAGCGTTTCAATTGTCCCGTGCTCGATATCTATTCCCTCAACGAGGTGGGGCCGGTGGCCGTGTTTGACGAAGCGGCCGGCGGCCATGTGCTGCTGCAGCACCGGCTGTATGTGGAAATCCTCGACGGCGAAGGCCGGCCGGTACCGCAGGGGGTGCGTGGCGAAATCACGGTCACCGGCGGCTTCAATTTCTGCCTGCCGCTGGTGCGCTACCGTACCGGCGACTACGCCTCGCTGGCGCATGGGCCGCATGGCCCGGTGCTGCTGGGCCTGGCCGGGCGCAGTCCGCTGCGCTACCGCACGGCCAGCGGCGAATGGATCAACAATATCGACATCACGCACGCCCTCAAACCGCTGGCCATCGCGCTGTTCGGCGTGCACCAGCAGCAGGACGGCGCCGTCGTGCTGCGCCTCGCTCCCGGCGCGATGGCACAGGCAGGCCAGGCGCGTGCCTTGCTGGCGCCGTTTTTCGGCGCCATCACGGTGGAGGTGCTGCTGGCGGAGGACAAGATCATTCAATACACATCGGATTTGCAGGAAGCACTGGCATGAAAAAATTCAAGAGGGCGCTGGTGGTGGGCAAGTTCTGTCCGCTGCACCGCGGCCATCAGCTGTTGCTCGATCACGCACAGGACGGCAGCGAGGAGCTGCTGATCGTCAGCTATACCAAACCGGAGTTTCCCGGCATCGAGCCGGCGCGCAGGGAGCAATGGCTGCGCGCTCTGTATCCGCAGGCGAACGTCGTGGTGCTCGACGATGCGCGGCTGGCGGCATTGTGCGCCGCGCGCGGCATTGCGGCGCGCACGCTGCCGCACAATGACCTGGACGACGGCGACACGCATCGCCACTTCATGGGCTGGCTGTGCTGGACGGTGCTGGCGCTGCCGGTCGATGCCGTGTTTTCCAGCGAAGACTATGGCCCCGGCTTTGCCGACGTGCTGGCCGAATTTTATGCCAGCTCGCCTGTGGCGCATGTCAGCGTCGACCAGGCGAGAATGCAGGTGCCCGTGTCCGGCACGGCCGTGCGCGGCGATCCGCATGCGCACAGCGCCTTTCTGTCGCCCGTCGTGTATGCGAGCCTGGTCACGCGCATCTGCGTGCTCGGTGGCGAGTCGAGCGGCAAGACGACGCTCACCGCCGCGCTGGCCGCGCATCTCGACACCAGCTGGGTGGCCGAATATGGCCGCGAACTGTGGGAAAGCCAGGACGGCGTGCTGGCCTACGGCGACCTGCTGAAAATCGGCCGCGAACAGCTGAAACGCGAGGCGGCAGCGGCAGGGCAGGCCAGGCGCTGGCTGTTCTGCGACACCTCGCCCATGACCACCTATTTTTACTGCATCGAGATGTTCGGCAAGGCCGAGGCGGAGCTGGCGCAGCTGGCCGAACACCGCTACGACCTGGTGCTGCTGTGCGCGCCCGATTTTCCGTTTATCCAGGACGGCACGCGCCGCGACGAGGATTTCCGCGCGCGCCAGCATGCGTGGTACCAGCAAGAGCTGGCGCGGCGGGGAATCGCGTATGTCGATGTGACGGGCAGCGTGGAGCAGCGGATCGAGCAGGTTGCTACATTATTGGCTCGCGAATGACGGCCAACAATGTTGTCGGATTACGCGCTGCGCGCTAATCCGGCCTGCCTGGGATGGCGGCCGCAGGTCGGGTTGGCGCATGGCGCGTAACCCGGCATCACCACCGACGCCGACAATGTGATTGAATCATGGCGCAAACGCGCTGCTGACCGCCGCCAGGATCTCCTGCGAAAACGCCTCGTCATCGACGGCGCGCGCCAGCGCCACCGCACCCACCATGGCCGACAGCATGACGATGGCCTCCTGGCGCGGCCGGCTTTTCTTTTTCCACGGGAAATGCGCAGCCAGCTTGCCGATAATGGTCTTCAGGTGAAACGTGAAGGCTGGGCGCACCGATGGCTGGTTGCGCACTTCGCCGGCCAGCGCCGCCAGCAGGCAGCCCTGGCCCGGCGCATCGCGATGGGCGGTGCTGACGTAATTGCGCACATACTCGCGCATGGCCTCGGGCGTGGCGGTGGCCGCATCGAGCCCTTCGCGCGAATGGGCCGATCCATGCAGCGTGCTTTCCGCCATCAGCGCTTCTTTCGATGCGAAATGGTTGTAGAAGGGGCCGTGGGTCAGGCCCGTCGCTTTCATGATCTGGCCGACGCTCACGCCATCAAATCCCTTTTCGCGAAACAGGCGTGCCGCCGCGGTCAGGATGCGCTGGTGCTTGTCGGCGGTTTCTTCGGCTGGATAACGCATGGCAGGCTCCATAAAATTTATGTTGACATCATACATGATGTTCGTCATGCTTTCGCCATCAAACATGATGATCGTCATGTTTGATAAGTTGAAGCATGATGGTTGTCATGTTTGATG
The DNA here is from genome assembly GCF_031995485.1 of Janthinobacterium sp. Taxonomy (NCBI): domain Bacteria; kingdom Pseudomonadati; phylum Pseudomonadota; class Betaproteobacteria; order Burkholderiales; family Oxalobacteraceae; genus Janthinobacterium; species Janthinobacterium sp. Next base: position 50,105 of record NZ_DAMAGB010000036.1, on the reverse strand, counting down.
GCGCCACTTCCCACATTGAAAAAGGAATTACCATGAACGCAATTGCTCCAAAAGGCACGGCCCTCATTACCGGCGCCTCCTCCGGCCTGGGTGCCGTCTATGCCGACCGCCTGGCCCGGCGCGGCTTCGACCTGGTCCTGGTGGCGCGCCGCGTCGAACGCCTGGACACGCTGGCCACCTCGCTGGCGGAAAAGTATGGCGTGGCCGTACGCGCCATCGCGGCCGATCTGTCGGCACCCGCCGACCTGCAGCGCGTGGCGGAAGAACTGTCGTCGAATCCGTCCATCACCATGCTGGTCAATAATGCGGGCGTGTCCACCCTGGCGCCCGTGGCGGCCACCAGCGGCGCGGATATCGCGGCCATGGATGCGGTCAACGTGCTGGCCCTGACCACCTTGACGTACGCTGCGCTGCCCGCCTTTTTGCAGCGCGAGCGCGGCACCATTGTCAATATCGGTTCGGTGCTGTCCTTCCATGTGCTGCCGACCAGTACCGTCTACAGCGGCACCAAGGGCTATGTCATGAACTTTACGCGTGGCCTGCAGCAGGAAGTGGCCGGCACCGGGGTGACAGTGCAGCTGGTGCTGCCGGCATCGACGGCGACGGAAATCTGGGAGCTGAGCGGCGTGCCATTGACCCAGCTCGATCCGGCCACCGTCATGCGCGCCGAAGACTGCGTCGACGCGGCGCTGGCGGGCCTGGACCAGGGCGAACTGGTGACCTTGCCATCGGTGGAAGAGCAGGCGCTGTGGGAGCAGTTTGACGCAGCCCGTCTGGCGCTGTTTGCAGGCGCGATGCGGGGCAAGCCGGCATCGCGCTATGGGGTGAAGTAAAGTCTTACGCCGCTGCCAGCGCCTGTTCCAGATCTTCGCGCAGATCGTCGATATGCTCGATGCCGACCGACAGGCGCAGCATGTCTTCGGATACGCCCGCCTTGGCCAGTTCTTCGGGATTGAGCTGGCGGTGCGTGGTGGAGGCCGGATGGGTGGCCAGCGACTTGGCGTCGCCGATATTGACCAGGCGCGTAAACAGCTGCAAGGCGTCCAGCACGCGCGCGCCGGCCGCGCGCGGATCCTCTCCCTCGGCCAGCTTCAGGCCGAACGACAAAATGCCCGAAGCGCGGCCCTGCATGTATTTTTGCACCAGCGCGTAGTCGGCATGGTCTTCCAGCCCCGCGTAATTGACCCACGCGACTTTCGGATGATTTTTCAGATGTTTGGCCAGCGCCAGCGTGTTGTCGCAGATGCGGTCCATGCGCAGCGCCAGCGTCTCGATGCCCTGGATCAGCTGGAAGGCGCTCAGCGGCGAAATGGCTGCGCCCATATTGCGCAGCGGGACGACCCTGGCGCGGCCGATAAAGGCGGCCGGGCCGAACGCTTCCGTGTAGACCACGCCGTGATACGACACGTCCGGTTCGTTGAGGCGCCTGAAACGCTCCTTGTGTTCGGCCCACGGAAACTTGCCGCTGTCGACGATGGCGCCGCCGACCGTGGTGCCATGGCCGCCCAGGTATTTGGTCAGCGAGTGCACCACGATATCGGCACCGTGTTCGATCGGGCGGAACAGGTAAGGGCTGGGCACCGTGTTATCGACGATCAGCGGAATCCCGTGCGCATGGGCGATCTCGGCCAGCTTCGCCACGTCCGTCACATTGCCCAGCGGGTTGCCGATCGATTCGCAGAAGATGGCCTTGGTGCGGCTGTCGATCAGTGCGGCGAAGGTCTCGGGCTGGCGCGCATCGGCAAAGCGCACTTCGATGCCGATCTGCGGCAGGGTATGGGCAAACAGGTTGTAGGTGCCGCCATACAGCTGGCTGGCGGACAGAAAATTGTCGCCCGCTTCGGCGATGGTCTGGATCGCGTAGGTAATCGCCGCCATGCCCGAAGCCACTGCCAGCGCCGCCACGCCGCCTTCGAGGGCGGCGACGCGTTTTTCCAGCACATCCTGGGTCGGGTTCATGATGCGCGTGTAGATATTGCCCGTGACTTTCAGGTCGAACAGGTCGGCGCCATGCTGGGCGTTGTCGAAGGCGTAGGCCACCGTCTGGTAGATGGGGACGGCGGCGGCCTTGGTGGTCGGGTCGGGGGAATAGCCGGCATGCACGGCCAGGGTTTCGATTCTCATTGCAGGTCTCCGGTTTCAAATTCTGGTGTGGTGAAATCCGCAGCCATTGTGCCATGCGGGCGTTAGCATGCCGCCATGCTTGATAGAATTTTAAGTCATAAGCTAGTGCGGTCTTGATATAAGTCCAGCATTTCCGTTTTGCCGATAAAACGCTCATGCGTGCCGCGGTGGGCGCAGGCAAAGGCGCCGCCGATGGCGCCGCGGCGCATGGCGGTGTGCACGCTCTCGCCAGCCAGCCACGCATGCAGGAACGCCGCCACGAACGAGTCGCCCGCGCCATTGGTATCGAGCACCGGCAGGCCCAGTGCTGCGCATGGGAAGTGACGTACATTGTCCTTGCCCCGTTCCAGCAGATAGGCGCCGTCGCCGCCGGCCATGGCAACCACGGCCTGCGCGCGGCCCTGGTCCACGATCTCGTGCATCACGCCGTCGCGCCGGTCCCCGAGTGCCGCCGTGCTGAGAAACACCAGGTCCGAGTAAAATGCAAACACCCGGTGGTGCGGATTGACGCCGTCCCAGTCGTGCAGGTCGGTCGAGACGGTGGTGCCGCTGGCCAGCGCGTCGTCATACAGGTGCGCCACCCAGGCCATGATGGAAAAGTGTGCGTGGCGCGCCGGTGCCAGATAGGGCAGGTAGAAATTGGCCGGCATGCGCAGGCTCTCGGGATGGCGGCCGTCGTACAGCGACAGGCGTCGTCCCTGCGGATCGAGCAGGTTGACGCTGCGGCGCGTGCCGGACGGCTCCACCAGGTAACTGAAATCGAGCCTGATTTCTTTGTAGCGCTGCAGGATGGCCGCGCCCTGCGCATCGTCGCCGATAAAGTCGATGAACTTGCAGCGCAGCCCCAGCGCATGGCAGCCCTGCGCCACGCCATTGCCGGTGTGCGCCACATAGTCGAGAATCGGCGGCACGTGCAGCGAATCGGCGGCAGGCAGGCGCAGGTCGGGGACCTGCACGATGGTGTCGATGCCGGCGCCGCCGACCACCAGGATATCGTAAGTGCTCATGGTGCGCTCTCCAGTAATACGGTGCCGTCTGCGATGATGTCGACGGCGCCATTTTTCACGATGTAGTTTCGATTGGCATAGGCGTCGCGCAATGCCGCGCCGTCGGCAAACAGGCCGTGCACCTTGAGCGTGACCGGGCCTTGCGCGTCCGGTGCGACGATGACCTGGTCGGCGCCAGATACGCGGGCAAAGGCATATGGCGCGTCGCCGGTCGAACGGTGTTCGCCGCGCGCCAGCGCCGGGTGGCGCAGGCGGAACTGGCCCAGTTTCCTGGCATGGGCCAGCATGGCGGTGTCGAGCGACTGCCAGTTCATGTCGGAGCGGGTCGCCTGCTGTTCGTCGCCGGCCGGCGCGCTGCCGGGCAGGCGGCCGCTTTCATCGCCATAGAACAGCTGCACGCCGCCGGGCGCCAGCAGCAGGGCGGACAGGCCGTGTTTGCGCTGCCCGCGCGGGAACAGGCTGGTGTCGTGCGAGGAGATATACGACAGGATGTCGTACCGAGGACCTTGGCCCAGCAGCTGCGCATACTGGCGGTACACGCCGTCGATGGCTTGCCAGTCGCCGCCGGCGCGGGCCTGGAAATCGAAATTGAGCATCGAGTCGAACCCCGCGTCATGCCAGCTGCTGCGTTCGGGACCATGGCCCCACGCTTCGCCCGTCATCCAGAACGGCGCGTCGTCGATGGCTTGCTCAGGGTGGCGCGCCTTCCAGTCGGCCAGCGCTCCGGTGGCGGCCGCGCGCAGGGCCAGCCAGGTTGCCGGCTCCACATGCTTGACGGTGTCGGCCCGAAAGCCATCGACGCCGAATTCGCGCACCCAGTCGGCCAGCCAACGCACCAGGTAGCCGCGCACGGTGGTATCGGGCAGGGCAACGGCGCGTGTATCGTTTTTCCGCTGCAGGATGGGTGGCAGTCCTGCCGCCTTGCTACTTTCCGTGCGAAAGTCGGGCAGGTAAGCGAGCTGCATCGTGAAGTCGTCCTGGCCGCCATCCGGATAGCCGGGCAGGCCGGCGCGCACCCAGTCCGGCCCCCACCACTGCCTGAAGTCGAAATTGTTATAGTCGACAAAGCCGTGATAGTCGCGCAGGTTCGCTTTTTCATGGCCGGGCCACAGGACAGGAACTTTATACTCTGCCAGCGTGCGCAGGTCGGCATAGCCGGGGTGGTTGAGCACCACGTCGAACAGCACGCGGATGCCCTGCGCGTGGGCGGTGGCGATCATCTCGCGCAGCTCCTCGCGCGTGCCCATGTTGGCGTCCATGGTGGTGTAGTCGAGCGCCCAGTAGCCGTGGTAGGCGTAGTGCCTGAACGACTGCTTGCCGCCGACCACCCAGCCGTGGATCTGTTCATATGGCGCCGTGATCCACAGTGCGTTGACGCCCAGTTCCTTGAACCAGCCAGCTTTCAATTTCTCCGTGATGCCGGCGAGATCGCCGCCGTGGAAGCTGCCGCTATCGCCGCCTTCCGGGTCGGCCGCCCGGCCATACGAATGGTCGTTGCCGGGATTGCCGTTGGCGAAACGGTCAGTGACCGCAAAGTAGACGATCGGATTGTCTGAAAAGCTGGCCGCCTGCGCCGGTGCGCAGAAAAGCAGGGCGGCGATGGCGGTCAGCACGGGTCTCATGTCAGCCTTTCACGCCGCCAGCCGTCAGGCCGGAAATCATCCACTTCTGCGCCAGCAGGAACACGGCCGTGATCGGCAAGCCGGACAGGATGGCCGCAGCGGCGAAGTCGCCCCACAGGTATTTTTGCTCGTACAGGAACAGCTTGGAGCCGACCGCCAGCGTCAGGTTGTTCTGTTCATGCAGCAGCACCGAGGCGATCGGGTATTCGATGATCGCGCCGATAAACGACAGCAGGAACACCACCATCAAAATCGGCACCGTCATCGGCAGCAGCACGTAGACAAAGGCCTGCCACTGCGAAGCGCCGTCGACCTTGGCCGCTTCCTCGATCTCGATCGGAATGGTTTGATAATAGCCCTTGATGGTCCAGATATGCATGGCGATGCCGCCCGTATAGGCCAGCACCAGGCTGCCGTGGTGGTCGATGCCCAGCCACGGCACATAGCTGCCCAGCAGATCGAAGATGGCGTAGATGGCCACCAGCGCCAGCACGGCCGGGAACATCTGCAGCAGCAGCAGGGCTGACAGGGTCTGCGACTTGAAGCGGAACTGCATGCGCGCAAACGCATAGGCGCAGGTGGTCGACAGCAGCACGGTGAGCGTGGCGCTCATGGTGGCCACCTTGATCGAATTCCACAGCCACAGCAGCACGGGGAAGTCGGGTTCGACCAGCGCGCCGTTGGGCGCCTGGTAGGACATGCCCAGCGCCAGGCGCCAGTGCTCGAAGCTGATCTCGGGCGGTATCAGGCTGCCCGAGGCGAAATTGCCCGGACGCAGCGAGATCGACAGGATCATCAGGAAGGGAAACATCACCAGCGCGATCAGCGCGATCACGGCGATGTGCGCCGCGACGATGCGCCAGCGGTTGGAACGGTCGACAACGATAGCCATGGCTTGTTCCTTAAGCTTTGTTCATGCGCGTCAGGCGCATGTTGACCAGCGAAATCGCGGCCACGAGGAAGAAAATCAGGGTCGAGATGGCGGCGGCCAGGCCGAAGTTCTGGCCCGAATCCTCGAACGCGATGCGGTAGGTGTACGACACCAGCAGGTCGGTGGTGCCGGCCGGCAGGGTGGTGTCGAGAAAGTCCGGACGCCCGCCCGTAAGCAAACTGATCAGGACAAAATTGTTGAAGTTGAAGCCCAGGCTGGCCACCATCAGCGGCGTCAGTGGCTTGATGATCAGCGGCAGGGTGATCTTGAAGAAGTTGGTCAAGGGTCCCGCGCCGGCCAGCGCGGACGCTTCGTACAGGTCGGACGGAATCGCCTTGATCAGGCCCATGCAGACCACCATCATGTAGGGGTAGCCAAGCCAGGTATTGACGATCAAAATCATGGCCTTGGCCAGCGTGGTGTCGGAGAACCAGGCCGGCTTGATGCCGAACAGGGCGTCGAGCACCAGGTTGATCTCGCCGAAGTTATTGTTGAACAGGCCCTTGAACACCAGGATGGAAATGAAACCGGGCACCGCGTACGGCAAAAACAGCAGGGTACGGTACAGGCCGCGGAAACGCAGCGCATCCCAGTTCAGCAGTACGGCCAGCACCATGCCCAGGCCCGTCGTCGTGGCCACGCTGATCAGCGCGAACACGATGGTCCACACAAAAATGCGCAGGAAGGGGCCGCGGAATGCCTCGTCCGAAAAGATCTTGACGAAGTTGGCAAAGCCTACATTGACCTTGAAGCCCGGTTCCAGCCTGGTGCCGTCCGGCATTTCATAGAAACCCGTCTTGAAGTTCGGTTTGACCAGCTCGCCGGTGGCGACTTTTTTCAGCGTGTTGTCGGGCAGCTGCCTGTAGACATGCGCAACAGGGCCGAATTCGCGCAGGCCCACCATGCGCAGCTCGATCTTGTTTGGCAGCACGAGCGTGAGCAGCTTCAGATCCTTTTGCAGCGCGATTATGTCCTTGATGCCCAGCGGCTCGGCCAGCACGGGCGCTTGCACCGGATCAACCGGTGCGGCCTCCACCGACAGCGGCACGGCGCGCTTGAGCGCCAGCGGCGCGGTCAGCAGCACCTCGCCCGTGTCCGGGCTTTCCAGGCGCAGGCGATACTCCTTGTTATCGGGATGCACCGTCATCGCGTAGCCGGCGCTTTCCACGCGCTGCGTTTCGTCCAGCAGATACTGCGTGGCGCGCTCGTAGGTGAGCAGGTTGCGCGAACTGAAATTGGTAAAGCCGATCGACACCGTGTACACCAGAGGCAGCAGCACGAAGACGATCACCGCCGTAATGCCGGGGAACAGGTAGCGGTAGGCATAGGCGCGCGGCGACGTGAAGACAAACGTCGTCAGCGTCAGCAAGCCAAGGAAGACGGCGGCCAGCATGGTCTGGCCGGAGATATACAATAAAAACAGCAGGTACAGACCCAGCGCCATGCTGATGGTCAGTACCGTGGGGCCGATAAACTTGCGCACGATGGGATACCTGTGAAAATGGTGCTGAATGTGATGCGTTTTGGCGTAGGCCGGATTAGCGGCCACGCCGCGTAATCCGACATCAGGTGCCAGCCATGTTGTCGGATTACGGCCCTTTGGGCCTGATCCGACCTACGCTCTGAGCCGCCTTGCTTAATTGGCGGTCGTAATCCGCTTCGCCGCCGCATCCAGACCTTCCTTGGTCGACTGGCGGCCTTGCGTAATGTTTTCCAGCGCCGATTGCATCGACGACCAGAAGCGGCCCATTTCCGGGTTGTTCGGCATCGGGCGGCCGGCCTGCGCGCTTTCCATGGTGGCCTGGATGTTCGGGTTCGATTTCAGTTCCGCGAACAGCACCTTGTTGGCGGGCGTGCCGAGCGGCACGTCGGCGTTGATGGTTTTCAGGCCATTAATCTGCAGCATCTGGTTTTCCAGGAATTCGACGGCCAGGTCCTTGTTCGGACTGGCTTTCGAGATCATCGCGCCGAGCACGCCAACGAATGGCGTGGCGGTCTTGCCGGCCACGGTAGGAATCGTCGCCACGCCGAAGTTGATCTTCGACTTGCGCGCGTTGTCCCACGACCAGGGGCCGTTGATCATCATGGCGATCTTGCCCTGGTTGAAGCCCGCTTCCATTTCGGCGTAGCCGGCGCCCTTGGCCATCGCGCCGCTGTTGATCAGGTTCATGACGGCGTTCACGCCCGCCACCGAACCGGCATTGTTCACGCCCGTCTTCGACGCATCGTAGCGGCCATCGGCCTTGACTTCAAACGGATAGCCGCCGCCCGCGCCCAGCAGCGGCCAGGTGAAGTAGGTATTCGTGTAATCCCACAAGATGGCTATCTTGCCCTGTGCGGACAGTTTCTTGTCCAGCGCGGCGATTTCCTCGAACGTCTTCGGCGGGGTCGGCACCAGGTCCTTGTTGTAGACCAGCGCCACCGCTTCGATCGACATCGGGTAGCCCCAGGTCTTGCCGCTGACGGTAAAGGCATTCCAGGCCAGCGGCAGGATGGCGGCGCGCGCCTCCTTGCTCGGCGTGACCGGCTGCAGCAGGCCGGCGTCGATCCAGCCGCCGATGCGGTCATGCGGCCAGATCCAGATGTCCGGGCCTTTGCCGGCGGCGGCGGCCTGCTGGAACTTGTTCGGCGCGTCTTCCGGATGCTCGACCACGACCTTGACGCCGGTCTTTTTGGTAAATTCCTCGCCGACCTTGGCCAGGCCCTTGTAGCCCTTGTCGCCGTTGATCCAGATCAGCAGGGTGCCCGCTTCGGCCGCATGCGCCATGGTGGCGGCGGCCAGGTTGCCGATGCCGGCGAGAGCCGCGGCCACCAGGGTGGTTTTGATGAGGCTGCGTTTGGTGTTGTGTAAGGACATGTCGATCTCCAGTGCTGTTTTTATGATGATGCGGTTCAAGGCTGGGTTGAAACCGGCCAGGCGGCGCCCATGGCGCCTGGCCGCAAACGACCGTGGGTCAGGTGCGTGTCTGGCCGTGTTCGTCGAATACATGGACGCGCGCGGCGGCCACCTGCAGCGCCACCTGCTGGCCGATGGCCCAGTCGGTCTCGGCGTCGGCGCGCACCACCAGCGGCTCGTCGCCGCCCGGCACGGCCACATACAGGTAGCTGATGTCGCCCAGTTTTTCCACCGCCTGCACCTGCGCCGTGATGGCCGAGGCCAGCGTGCCCGGCGCGCAGGCCTGCACATGCTCGGGACGCGCACCGACCGTCACGGCGGTGCCGTTCGGCAGCGGCTGCGTCAAGCTGGCTTGCAGCAGGCCGCCGGCGGCAGTGGCGATGGTCGCCACGCCATCGGCATGCGACTGGACTTTACCCTTGAGGAAATTCATGCGCGGCGAGCCGAGGAAGCCGGCCACGAACAGGTTGGCGGGGTGGTGATACAGTTCAAGCGGCGCGCCCACCTGCTCGATGCGGCCCGCGTTCAGCACCACGATGCGGTCGGCCAGGGTCATCGCCTCGACCTGGTCGTGCGTCACGTAGATCATGGTCGAGCGCAGTTCGCGGTGCAGGTTGGCCAGTTCGATGCGCATCTGCACGCGCAGCGAGGCGTCGAGGTTGGACAGCGGTTCGTCGAACAGGAACACGTCGGGTTTGCGCACGATGGCGCGGCCAATCGCCACGCGCTGGCGCTGGCCGCCGGACAGGTCTTTCGGTTTGCGTTCAAGCAGCGGCTCGATGCGCAGGATCTGCGCGGCGCGCTGCACGGCGTCGGCAATCTGCACCTTGCTCATGCCGGCCAGCTTCAGGCCAAACGCCATGTTCTGCGCCACGCTCATGTGCGGGTACAGCGCATAGCTCTGGAACACCATGGCGATGCCGCGCTTGGCGGGCGGCACGTCGTTCATGCGCGTCTTGCCGATATACAGGTCGCCGCCGCTGATCTCCTCCAGCCCGCAGATGCTGCGCAGCAGGGTGGACTTGCCGCAGCCGGACGGCCCCACGAACACCATGAATTCGCCGTCGGCGATCTCCAGGTCGATGCCGTGCAGGGTCTGCACGTCGCCATAGGCCTTTTTCAGGCCGCTTAATTTCAATCCTGCCATTGTCTTCCTCGCTCAATCCGGCCCCGCTGAAACGCGGGGCTCATTATTGTAATTGCCGGCATTGCTGCCGCCAGACACTTATGCCAGTGTGCCGAACCAGCCGCCGTGGGCGGGCAGGGTGATGCTGCCGCCCTGCGCGCTGCCGACCAGGCCATGGCCACCGAGGTCGGCCGCACCGGCCGCGGCCGGCCAGTCGAACGTGACGGCCTCGGTGCCCAGGTTGAAGGCGGCCAGGATGGCGGGGTGGCCGTCGAGGTCACGGCGCAGGGCCAGCACCGGTTCGGGCGCATCGAAGAAACCGATCTCGCCGCGCAGCAGTTGCGGCTGCGTGCGGCGCCAGGCCAGGATGGTCCGGGCAAACTGCAGTGGCGAGGCGGCATCCTGCTCTTCCACGTCGACCGCGCGCGCCAGATGTTCGGGCGGCACCGGCAGCCACGGTTTTGCAGCGCTGAAGCCGCCGTGTGGCGCATCGCCCGCCCACGGAATCGGCGTGCGGCAGCCGTCGCGGCCCTTGAACTGCGGCCAGAACGGAATGCCGTACGGGTCCTGCAAGGCCTCGAAAGGAATGTCCGCTTCGGTCAGCGCCAGCTCGTCGCCCTGGTACAGGCACGGCGTGCCTTTCAGCGCGACCTGCACCGCCAGCACCACCTTGGCCAGCGATGGGGCAGGGCGGTCGCCGCCCCAGCGCGTCATCACGCGCACGCTGTCGTGGTTGCCGACCGACCAGGAAGCCCAGCCATCGGTCACTTTCGCTTCGAATTCTTCCACCTGCCTGCGGATATGCGCGGCCGAAAACTCGGCCGTCAGCAGGTTGAAGCTGTAGGCCATGTGCAGCTTGTCGCCGCCGGTGGTGTAGGCCGCCATGGTGGCCAGCGCATCGTCGTCGCCCACTTCGCCGATCGAGATGGCCTGGTATTCGTCGAGCACGGCGCGCACGCGCTGCAGGTAGGCGATGTTTTCCGGCTGCGTCTTGTCGTACACGTGGGCCTGCATGCCGTACGGATTGACGGCCGAGACGCTGCTCGCATCGCGCCGGGCGGCCGGCGGATTGTTGCGCAGCTGCTGGTCGTGGTACGGGAAATTGCAGGAGTCGAAACGGAAGCCGTCGACGCCGCGTTCCAGCCAGAAACGCAGGTTGTCCAGCTGCGCCTGCTGCACGGCCGGGTTATGGAAATTGAGGTCGGGCTGGCTGGCCAGGAAGTCGTGCAGGAAATACTGGCCGCGGCGCGGCTCCCATTGCCAGGCCGAGCCGCCGAATACGGACAGCCAGTTGTTCGGCGCCGTGCCGTCCGGCTGCTGGTCGGCCCACACATACCAGTCGGCTTTCGGATTGTCGCGGCTTTCGCGGCTTTCGACGAACCACGGATGGTCGTCGGACGAATGCGACAGCACCTGGTCGATCATCACTTTCAGGCCCAGCTCATGCGCGCGTGCCACCAGGCGGTCGAAGTCGGCCAAAGTACCAAACATCGGGTCGACATCGCAGAAGTTGGCCACGTCGTAGCCGAAGTCTTTCATCGGCGAGGTGAAGAAGGGCGAGATCCAGACGATATCGGCGCCGAGGGCGGCAATGTAATCGAGTTTGCTGGTAATGCCCGGCAGGTCGCCGATGCCGTCGCCATTGCTGTCGAGGAAGCTGCGTGGATAAACCTGGTAGATGACGGCGCTGCGCCACCAGTCGGCGGGCAGGTTGGCAAGATTGTTCTTGATGGTCGGCATGGATAATTTGTGAACGCTGGTTGGAAGGCGGTGTCTTGTTTTATATTCAAAGCGCTTTGGGTGTGAAATGAGTATAGTTCAAAGCGCTTTGAAAAGTAAAGCGATAAGCTGTACTGAATAGTGTAAATATTTAGCGGATGAGAAGTCGAAACCCCAAAACGAACACTGGGGTCGGACGGGGACGCCTAGTCCCTCAGGGTCCGACCCCAGATGTTCGCGGGTTTCGCAGTGAGAAGGTAAATCAGGTGTTGACGACAGGCCCCGCCGATTCCCCGGGCAGCAGCTCGCACGGCCACAGCTCCTGCAAGTCCGTGGCCGGCGTGCCGTCGAGCAGGGCCAGCAGCATCTGGATCATTTTCGCGCCGGCGCCGCGCGGGTCGGGCTGGACCACGGTGGTGACGTTGTGGCCGGCCAGCGAGTCTTCCATCACGCCCCAGACGATCAGCGACATCTCGCTGCCGATCGCCACGCCGGCGTCGAGCAGCGCGCGCATGGCGCCCACGCCCGACATATGGTTGTCGACGATGACGGCGGTGGGGCGCGGCGAGCGGGCCAGCAGGCGCTGCATGGCCTGGTAGCCGGCGCGGCGGTCGTGCGCGTTGTCGACCAGGTTGTCCGGATCGACTGGCAGGCCGCCGGCGCGCATGGCGTGCTGAAAGCTCTCGACGCGCTGGCGCACGAAATTCAGGTCGGGCGTCGCGCTGATCAGGCCGATGCGCTGGTGGCCCAGGGAAGCCAGGCGTTCGACGGCCAGGCGCATGCCGGCTTCATTGTCGTAGTCGAACCACGCATGCGGCGAATTGAGCTGGGTGCGCCCGTGCGCGACAAACGGCATGCCCTGCTGCGCCAGGTAGGCGATGCGTTCGTCGAACGGCTTGGTGCGCCCGACGATCAGGCCGTCGATGCGGCGGCCCTTGACCATCCGTTCATAGGTGCGAAATTCATTGGTGGCCGAGGCGGGCGCGATCATCATGTCCATCTGCTGCGCTTCGAGCGCTTCGGACATGCCGCCGACGATATCGATGAACATCGGGTCGGCCAGGTCGTTCGGCATCAGCGGATAGATGATGCCGACGATATTGGTGCGGCCCACGGCCAGGCTGCGCGCCATCGGGTTGGGCCGGTAGCCGGCCGCCTGCGCGGCGGCCATCACGCGTTCGCGCGTGCGTTCGCTCACTTCCGGATAGCCATTCAAGGCGCGGCTGACGGTGGTTTCGGAAATTCCTAGCGTTTTGGCGAGATTTTTGAGGTTCATGGATGCTGCGTCAGGGGTGGATCTTGCCGCTGCCTTCGGCCGGTGACAGGCCGCCGTGGGCACGGTGCGATGGCAGCCAGTTTATCCGATAATGGATAACTTGATCAGGGAACTGCGGCCGGTGGCGGCGCAAAAAAATACGCGGGCAAACCCGAGGGCGCCCGCGCTGAAAGAGGATTGCTGAATCACTACATGAAACTGCCGGCCATCGGGTGCAGCGGCCCGACGGTGGTTCCGGTTGCTGCGGTGTTGCTGCCAGAGGTCAGGCCTGATGGCCTGACCTCACCTTTTCTTCAAGAGGCTGTTACCACCAGCTCTCTACCTGGAAGCCCATCGAGCTGCCACTGGTTTTCCCGCCAAACACGCCGGTCGACGACAGCGCCGATTCGGCCACGGCCGCCGACTGCGCCGCCTTGTTCCATTTCGCGTAGGTGTAGAAAGCGCGCAGCACGGGGCGCGACCAGAAGCTGTTGCCGGCCGACAGTTGCGGCGCGATCGTCAGCTTGGTCAGGTTGCGCGTCTTGTCGCCTTCGGGCTTGACGATGTCGTGGCCCAGTTCCACCGCCAGGCTGTAGTTGTCGCTGAAGTGGTAGATCGGACGCGCGCCGACCGAGGTCCATTTGCTGCTCACGCCCGAGGTTTCCTTGTCTTCATACACGAATGTCGCCATGCCGGACCACGAACCCTTCGGCTGCACCATCAGCTGTTCCGTCAGGCGCACGACCTTGTCGTCGCGGTCGGCGGAGAGGGTGGCGCCGCCCGTGTTGGCGCCGCTGCCCTTGCCGAACTGCAGCGCCACCTTGTTGTAGCCGCCCAGCAGGTTGCCCTGCGTGTGCATCAAAGTCAGCAGGTGGCCGCTGGCCACCGGCGCCGCGCCGTCGGCATTGCGCTTCTGGTTGAACTGCGCGCCGACGGTCAGTTCGCCGTCCGGGTTGACCTTGATGCCCGAGAAGCGCAGGTCGTGCGACAGCGCCATGCGCTTGCTGTCGGTGTCGTCGGCGGTGCGCACGATGGCGTAGGCCAGCTTGGCTGCGCCCAGGTCGATGTTTTCCAGGCCGGCGCCAGGGCCGCTGTTGTTCCAGAAGTAGTAATCGGTGATATGCACGTCCTGGCGGTCGTAGTAGCGCTTGCCGACCCAGGCGCGCGCTTCGGCAAAGGCGCCGGTGCCGATCTTGTCGGCCACCACGTTCAGCTCGCGCCAGGCCGGGTCGGACTGTTCCCAGTCGAAGTTCTGGTTGACGGAAAACGCCACCAGCGTGTTGATGCGGAAGGTGGTGCCGTTGGCGGCCTTGAACGCTTCGCCGCCGAATTTGAGCTCGCCATAGGTTTCGCACTCATTGCCGAGGCGGTATTTCGACGACGCGCCGGCCAGGCCGAAGCACGATTCCTTGCCGCCTTCGCTGCTGGTGCCGAAGCCCGAGCGGAAGTAGCCGCCGAAATCGATCGGCAGGGCGGCCTGGGCTGCGGAAGCGCTGAGCGCCAGGGCGACAGCCGCCGGCAAGGTTTTCAAGAAATGCTTGTTCATCTTATCTCCAGTATTTTTATAGGTCCAGGACCGGCGCCGTTCCAATCGGAAAGCAGCGTGGTCAAAGCGCTTTAGTTCTTCCTCAAAGCGCTTTGGAGTATAGTTCAAAGCGCTTTGATAAGTAAACTGATTCAATGCTGGAAATTTCGGTGCCTGTTGCTTGGAAACGTCAGGGTGCCGGGGCGGCGACTCCGGCAGGCTGGCGCAGGAACACCAGCAGCAGCACGGCGGTGGCGCCGCTGATGGCTGCCAGCACCTGCAGCAAATGGTGGAATGCGAGGCCGTAGGCCGCTGCCAGTTCGGCGGCGCCCAGCTGCGGCAACAGTTGGCCCGCCTGCTGCAACTGGCCGATGGCCAGCAGCGGCGCGGCCAGCGCGGCATCGGGCGCGGAAACGCCAGGCACGGCGCGCAGCGCTGCCAGCGTAAAGGTGGCCAGCAGCGCCGCGACAATGGCCAGCGCGATGCCTTCGCCGGCCACGCGCGTGGTATTGAAAATGCCGGCCGCCATGCCGGCCCGTTCCACCGGCACCACGCTCACCGCCAGGCCATCCATCAGACCCCACGGCAGGCTGATGCCGGCGCCGATCAGCAGCAGCGGACCCAGCACGGCGCTCTTCGGCGTGCCGGGCGGACATTCTGCCAGCCACAGCAGGCCGGCAGCGGCCAGCAGCAGGCCGACGCTGCAGATGTGGCCGGCCGGGACGCGCTGCGCCGCCAGCCCGGCCAGCAGCGGCAGCACCAGCATCGGCGCCGACAGGGCCAGCAGCATCGCGCCCGCCGCCTGCGCGCTGTCGCCGTCGATGCCGATAAAGCGTGCCGGCAGCAGCACCAGCAGCACCACGAACGAAAACGCGGGGGCGGCGGCCAGCAGCTGCACCCCGGCAAAGGCGGGCAGGCGGAACAGCGACAGGTCGAGCATGGGGCGCGCATGGCGCTTTTCCACCAGCACGAAGACGGCCAGCAGCAGCGCCGCGCCACCCAGCAAACCCCAGCTGGCAAGGCTGTTCCAGCCACTGGCGGGCGCCTGCAGCAGGCCATAGGTCAGCAGCGACAGGGCGGCGGTAAAGCTTGCCGCGCCGGCACGGTCCAGGCTGGCGGCCTGCGGATCGCGCGATTCGCGCAAGGTGCGCATGCCCAGCAGCAGCGCCAGCAGGCCGGCACCGGCCGTCGCCAGGAACAGGCTGCGCCAGCCGGCGGCCGCCACCAGCACCCCCGCCACGATGGGCCCGAACGCCAGGCCGGCGCCAAATGACGTGCCGATCAGGCTGAAAGCGCGTGCCCGGGGCGCGCCGTCGAACTCCTGCGCCAGCGCCGCCAGTCCGCTCGACAGGGCCAGCGCGCAGCCCAGGCCTTGCGCCGCGCGCAGCACGCCCAGTACCGCGATGGTGGGCGCCAGCGCCAGGGCAAAGGCGGCCAGCGCAAACAGCGCCATGCCCAGCAAAAACAGGCGCTTGCGGCCATGGCGGTCGGCCAGCGCACCGGCCGCCATCAGGCAGCCGCCAAAGCTGAGCATGAAGGCATTGCTGATCCAGGCCAGCGCCAGCGGACTGCCTGGCAGGTCAAGGGCAATGGCGGCAGTGGCGATGGCGGGACCGGTAAAGCTCAGCGGCATGCACAGCGCGGCCAGGCAGACGGCGGCCAGCACCAGCAGGCGGCGCGCCTTGTCGGAAGAAAATGAGGTCATGATGGAATTCCTGAAAGTGGGAATTCAATGATAGGATGGCTTGAATCGCTTAAAAAGTAGCTGAAAATCCTCTAATAGCGGACAAAAATTCCCCAATCAAGCCTATGGACAATCTGAATGGCATTGCCGCCTTCGTGCATGCGGCGCAAACCTGCAGCTATGTGGCAGCGGGACGCCGGCTCGGGGTATCGGCCTCGGCGGTCGGCAAAAGCGTGGCGCGGCTGGAAGAAAAGCTGGGCGTGCGGCTGCTCAACCGCAGCACGCGCCGCATCAGCCTCAGCAACGAAGGCGCGCTGTTCTACGAGCGCTGCCAGCGCATCCTGGCCGATATCGAAGACGCCGAGGCGGAGCTGTCGCACCTGGCCGAGGCGCCGCGCGGCAAGCTCAGGGTCAGCCTGCCCGTGATCGGCTACCGCATCATCCTGCCGCTGCTGGCCGAGTTTACGCGCCAGTATCCCGAGATCGAACTCGATCTCGATTTCAATGACCGGCTGGTCGATGTGGTGGCCGAGGGCATCGATGTGGCCGTGCGCAGCGGCACGCTGACGGACTCACGGCTGATGGCGCGCGAACTGGGACCGTTCGGGTTTGCCATCGTCGGCTCGCCAAGCTATCTTGCCCGCCATGGCGTGCCGGAGGTTCCGCGCGCGCTCGAATCGCATGCCTGCGTGCGCTATAAATTTCCCAGCACCGGCAAACTGCAGGACTGGCTGCTGCAACTGGACGAAGGGCAGGGCGCGCCCGAACTGCGGCTGCGCACGGCGCTCACCTGCAACAATATCGAAGCGCTGATCGGCGCCGCCAGCCAGGGCGTGGGCCTGGCCTATCTGCCCGACTTTATCGTCAGCGACGCCGTTGCGCGCGGCGAACTGCAGCCCGTGCTGCAGCCGTATCTGCGCACCGCCAGCAAGTTCTGGGTGCTGTGGCCGTCGAGCCGCCATCTGTCGCCGCGCCTGCGCGTGTTTGTCGATTTTCTGTGTGCCCATCTGCAGTTTTCCGGCCGGCCATAACGCTGCAATCAGCGCCAGCCCGCCGCCTGCGCAAATATTGTCATATTTTCTATGTAGCAACACTTATTGGCAGATTTTTACAATTATTTTTGTTGCACCGCAACACCGGCAAGCCGCATGCTGCCTGCTTATGGGGTTGCTGAATATCGCTTATACGTTAACTAAATTGCCATGTGGAATTTATTTATGTTAATTTAATATCTCATTTTGCAACATTGTTCTGCGGGAATAGTGAAGCAGCTTTGAGCTATATCAAACAAGCGATCATTCATCCAGGGGCGCAGTACGCTCCATCATCGAGGAGTGTGCATGAAATCAGTCAATAAAGCAGAAGCGGTGAGCATGGCTTCGGCAACGGTGCGGCCGGCCCGCAAGACCGGCCTGCTGCTGGGCGGCGGCGCCCCCAATTCCACCCTGATCGCCGGCGCGCTGGCCGCGTTTGTCGACGCAGGGCTGGAGTTCGACGTTATCTCGGCATCGGGCGCCGGTGTACTGATGGGCCTGCTGTACACCACGCCGCACGAGGCGACGCCGCGCCAGGCGCTGCAAAGCTGGGCCGATACCGGCGTGGCCGACAGCATCTACAAGATGATCCCGATTAACTACAAGATTTTCCAGAAGCCCGGCATGCAGGCCAGCACCTTCCGCGATGTGTTCCAGCCACCAGCGAGCAACCCGTTTGTGCAGGCATTCAAGCAAACGTTTGCGGGTGCACCCACTGCCTGGTCTGACTGGGGCAAGCTGATGCTGTCGTCGCTGTCGCCGTCGGACCTGTCGTCGAAAAGCCTGGGCCTGTGCGCGCATCTGCCGTTCCTGGAAAAAGCCGTCGATTTTTCGGGCGTGAAAACCATGCGGCCGCAGTTCTACATCAACGCCTACAACCTGACCGAACACCGCATGCAGAACTGGGGCAAGCACGAGATCGGTCCCGAGCACGTGCGCGCGGCGCTGTCGTTCCCGTTCCTGTATGCGCCGACCACGATCGCCGGCAGCGACTTTATCGAAGGCGCGGCGCTCGATACCCTCAATTTCGACCCGTTTATCGAAGGCAAGGGCGAGCATCACGATGCCGATACCCTGGTCATCCTCGATATCCTCGGCGATGAACGCCTGCTGCGCAAACCGCGCAACCTGTATGACGCCTGGGTGCGCTCCATCATCACGCCGCTGGTAAAGATTTCCAAGTCCGAACTGCGCCTGTTCGAACTCGAGCACAACACGGACGCCCGCACGGGCCAGCCCAAGCGCCGCCTGCTGAAACTCGACCTGATGGGCGGCATACCGGAGCAGCACTGGCCCGACACGCTGGACTGGTCCAATTCGAACATGAAACTGCTGTTCGACGTGGGCTACAAGGCGGGCGCGGCGTTTTGCGCTGAACACGGCGAATTGCTGCACCGCACGCAGGAAGCGGCACTGGCTGCCTGACGTTTCACGTTATTACATTCACTCACAACCTTATTGACCCCACTAACTCCGCTTCAATGCCGAGCACATCATGAATATCACCAAGCAATTAATTCTGACCCTGACCATCGCCTTGCTGGCCCTGCTGTTGCTGGGCGCCGGCGGCGCCATCCAGCTCAAGCGCTCCCAGGAGCGTTTCGATACCGTCCAGAACCGCATCATTCCCAGCATCCAGGGGCTCAATGCGGCCAAGGCTGCCCTGACCGATTCGCGCCTGGCGGGCTACCGCCTGTCGGTGTTCTCG
The DNA here is from genome assembly GCF_031995485.1 of Janthinobacterium sp. Classification (NCBI taxonomy): domain Bacteria; kingdom Pseudomonadati; phylum Pseudomonadota; class Betaproteobacteria; order Burkholderiales; family Oxalobacteraceae; genus Janthinobacterium; species Janthinobacterium sp. The sequence goes on along the minus strand of NZ_DAMAGB010000036.1, from coordinate 31,474 downwards.
AACCTGGCCGACAAGACCGCGCTGGACAAGGCGCTGGCCGCCGCCAACAAGGATTTCGACGACCAGATCGCCCGATACCGTGCCGAACGCATCTACGATGAAACCGACCGCAAGATGCTCGACGCCGACCAGGCTGCGATGGAAGCCTATCGCCGCGCGCTGGTGCCGTTCTTTGCCGCCGCTTATGCGGACGACCTCGAAGCTGTGCGCGCCACCTTGCTGGCCGGCACGCCACTGGCCCTGACGGCCGCCGCCGCCAAGAAAAGCCTGGATGATCATATCGCCTACAACAACAAGCTGGTGTCGGACGTCAAGGCCGAAAGCCTGGCCGCCTACGACACGGCCATCAACACCATGCTGGCCGTGCTGGCTATCGCAGTGTTGCTGACCGGTACGCTGGCCTGGCACATCTACCGCACCATCAGCGGCGGCCTGGGCAATATTCAGTCGACGCTGGAGCGCGTCAGCGCCACGCTGGACCTGTCGTCCTCCATGCCGGTCGAGCGCATGGACGAAGTGGGCCGCACCGCCACCGCCTTCAACCAGTTCCTCGAACGCATTGTCGAAGTGATCGCCACCGTGCGCACTTCGGCCGATACGGTCAGCGTGGCCGCCGGCCAGATTACCGCCGGCAATGCGGACCTGTCGGTACGCACCGAACAGCAGGCCTCGTCGCTGGAAGAAACCGCGTCCAGCCTGGAAGAGCTGACCTCGGCCGTGCGCCAGAACACGGATAACGCCCGCCAGGCCAATACGCTGGCCGTGTCGGCCTCGGAAGTGGCCAGCAAGGGCGGCGCCGTGGTGGCGCAGGTGGTCGGCACCATGGGCTCGATCAACGCCTCGGCGAAGAAGATCGCCGACATTATCGGCGTGATCGACGGCATTGCCTTCCAGACCAATATCCTGGCGCTGAACGCGGCCGTGGAAGCGGCGCGTGCCGGCGAGCAGGGCCGCGGCTTTGCCGTGGTGGCCACCGAAGTGCGCAACCTGGCCCAGCGCAGCGCAGCGGCGGCCAAGGAAATCAAGGGCCTGATCGAAGACTCGGTCGAGAAGGTCAATACGGGCAGCGTGCTGGTCGACCAGGCCGGCGCGACGATGGAAGAAATTGTCACCAGCATCAAGCGCGTGACCGACATCATGGGCGAGATCGCCAACGCCAGCCACGAACAGAGCGCCGGCATCGAGCAGGTCAACCAGGCCATCTCGCAGATGGACCAGGTTACCCAGCAGAACGCGTCACTGGTGGAAGAGGCCGCCGCCGCCGCCGCTTCGCTGCAGGACCGTGCCGTGGAACTGGTCGATGTGGTGGCGGTATTCCGCCTGCGCGGCGACGCCGGCGGACGCAAGCTGAGCGTGGCCGGTGGCTTGCCGCCGGCAGCAACGCCGCGCCGCGCGCCGGAGCAGCGCTTGCTGGCTTGATTTTGTTGGCTATGTCACCGACAGATGGGGGAACATGCCCAAGGTGGCCCTGAGCAAGCTTTCGGGCGACAAGATCCTCCTGGCGTCGAGTATCCAGCGCCAGCCCAGATAGTTGGGCAAGTAGCGTGTTGCCACGCCATGAAACGGGCGCAGCCACTGCCGCAGACGGCTGTGATAGGCGTTGACGTTTTGCACGTGGATCGCGCCCCGCGCCCGGATGCCGGCCCGCAGATTCACCGCCTCATGCAAGATGCCAGCCTCCCGCGCAAACACGGGATAGGCCGGATGGCCATCGCTGACCAGCAGGATGTCGCGGTCGATCACGGGGGGCAGGCAACTGTGCAATTTCGCCTTGGTCAGCTGCCCCGGGCCTGAGACGAAGTCAACGGTTTGCCCGGTGCGGTCGCGCGCCACCAGCACGCAGACGTGGTCGTTTGAAATACCGCGTTGCCTCGCTTTGCCGCCGCGCCGGCGCGCCGGACGCGTCAGGTGCCGCGATCCTTTTTGCGACTCCAGCACATACATCTCGTCGGCTTCGGCGATGCCATGCAGGCAGTGTGGCCGGTCGGTCCTGGCCAGCGACAGAAAACGATGACGCCAGCGAAAGCTGGTGTTGCGATGTACCTGGACTTGCTCGGCCGCCTTGCGCACGGAAAACGAGTTCAGCATGCAGCCGGCATAGGCCAGCCAGCGTTCCTTGTGGCGCAGGTGCGCCAGCGGCGTGCCGCTCAAGGCGTTGAAGGTTTTGCCGCAGGGGACGCAACGATAGCGCTGCAATTGGTTGGCATGGCCATGCCGGTGAAAATGTGTCGAATGGCAAGCTGGGCAATGCAAATGCGCCTGTGCCGCTTGTTCGATCACGGTAATGTTCGCGTCCTGCGACGCGCCGTCGCGCAACAAGTCGCTGCTGATAACACGCTGGCGCTGTGACAGTTGCGTGAGCTGCTTGCGAAACAGTTGCCACTGGGAGGCGTTCATTGCATGCTCCTGGAAGAAAATAACTGATTGTTTAGATTCCAGCAAATCCAGCACGTTCCCACGTCTTGCGATGACATAGCCATTTTGTTAACCCGGCAGCGAAACTGCCGGCGTCCGACCCGACGGGGTCAAGCATCCCGGTGGGATGCTTGACGATCCGAAGGACTGACCCCGGATTTTGCTTCCGGGTTCAAATTTTGCCTGTAGTCAATTCGCACCAAACACTTTCAAATTAACGTGCCGTTCGTGTCATGATGGAATACAATTCCTCGTGGCAGCCAGCTTGCCTGGTCTCGCCAGGGTTGCTGTCACGCCTGACGACCACGGAAAGAAGTTTGATGATGAATTTGCAGTACCGCCTGCCTCCCGCGCCCCGCGCCTGCCTGCTCGCCCTGACCCTTGCCCTGCCTTTGTCCTGCCTGACGGCTCCCGCCGTGGCTGCGCCATCGTCCAGCGTGGTGCTGGAAGAACTGACCAGCACAGAATTGCAGGACCGCATCGCGCATGGCGCCACCACCGTGCTGGTGCCGATCGGCGGCGTCGAGCAGAGCGGCCCGTATATTGCGCTGGGCAAGCACAATGTGCGCGCCGGCATCCTGGCGCGCCAGATCGCGCAAAAGCTCGGCAATACCATCGTTGCGCCCGTCGTGTCCTATGTGCCGGAAGGCAGTATTTCGCCGCCGGCTGGCCATATGCGCCACGCGGGTACCATTTCGATACCGCCGGCCGCCTTCGAGGCTGTGCTGGAAGGCACGGCGTCCAGCCTGCGCCAGCATGGTTTCCGCGACATTATTTTCCTCGGTGACCATGGCGGCTACCAGAAGAACGAGCAGAATGTCGCTGCCAAGCTGAACCGGGCCTGGACCAAAAGCGCCGGCAAGGATGCCCGCGCTTGGGCCTTGCTCGACTACTACGACATTACCCAGGCCAAATTTATCGCCGAGCTGCAGAAGCGCGGTTTCAGCGCTGCCGAAATCGGCCTGCATGCGGGCCTGGCGGATGCGGCGCTGATGCTGGCGACCGATCCGTCGCTGGTGCGCACTGACGCCATGGCGCATGGCGCGAAGCCGGGCGTGGCCGATGGCGTGCGCGGCGACGCCACGCGGGCCACTGCCGAGCTCGGCCAGATCGGCGTCAAATTGCAGGTCGACACGTCGGTGGCGGCCATCAGGCAATTGCTGCAGCACAAATAATTTTCCATCCGGGCGCCAGCAGCGTCCGGCATTTGCAACGAAAACACGCGAACCCACCATGAAAATACTCCAGCGACGCACCATCGTCACCGTTTCCGCCCTGGCCGCCGCACTGGCCGGCCTGGGCGTGGCCAGCCAGGTTATCGGCGCGGCAGCACCCGTACCGGCGCCTGCCGCCGCAGCTGCCTATTCGCCGCTGCCCGGCATGCCGGCCCTGACCGACCCGAAAAATGTCTACGGCAGCATCGGCCCATCGAACATGAGCGCCGTGGTCAAGGACCATCTGCCGCGCGTGTACGTGCCCAACCTGCGCTCGAACGACGTGTATGTGATCGACCAGGAAAGCCTGAAAGTGGTCGACAAGTTCAAGGTCGGCAGCGGCCCGCAGCACGTGGTGCCGGCGTGGGATTTGCGCACCCTGTGGGTGGCCAATAACGCCGAGCGCACCGACAAGGGCAGCCTGACGCCGATCGATCCGCTGACGGGCAAGCCGGGCAAGGAAGTGCCGGTCGACGATCCCTACAATATGTACTACACGCCGGACGGCAAGTCGGCCATCGTGGTGGCCGAAGCGCGCCACCGCCTGGACTTCAGGGATCCGAAGACGATGGCGGTGCAGTATTCGATCGACACGCCACAGTGCGGCGGCATCAACCATGCCGACTTTTCCAACGACGGCCGCTACGCCGTGTTCACCTGCGAATTCGACGGCACGATCGCCAAGATCGACCTGGTGGGCCGCAAGGTGGAAGGCTACCTGAAGCTGCAGATGCCGACCAAGCGCTTTGCCGAGTCCGGTCCGGTCGGCGGCCCGGCCAATGAAATCTGCAGCGTCAAGAAAGGCATGCCGCAGGACATACGCATCTCGCCGGACGGCAAGAAATTCTTTATCGCCGACATGGACGCCGACGGCGTGCACATCGTCGATGGCGCCACGCTCAAGGAAATCGGTTTTATCCAGACCGGCGTCGGTGCGCACGGCCTGTACCCGAGCCGCGACGGCAAGAAGCTGTACGTGGCCAACCGCGGCACGCACCGCATCCATGGCAAGCGCAAGGGCAAGGGCAGCGTCAGCGTGATCGACTTCGCCACCGAAAAAGTGGTGACCCAATGGGTGATCCCGGGCGGCGGCAGCCCTGACATGGGCAATGTCTCGGCCGACGGCAAATACCTGTGGCTGTCGGGCCGGTTCGACGATGTGGTGTACCGCATCGACACGGCCGGCGGCGCTGTCTCGACCGTAAAAGTCGGGCAGGAGCCGCACGGCCTGACCGTCTGGCCGCAGCCGGGCCGCTATTCGCTGGGTCACACCGGCAATCTGCGCTAATCCCAGGGATGGCATGAAACCGGGCAGCACCCTGTACGCGGACGGCACCGGCCGCTATGCGTATGTGAATGCGGGCTTTTCCTGGCCCGCCTTTTTCCTCGGCCCCCTGTGGGCGGTCGCCAAGCGCCGCTGGTGGTGGCTGCTGCCCATGCTGTGCCTGGACCTGGCCCTGTCGGCGGGCAGCGAGCTGGCCACCGGCCACGAGTTCGATGCCACGCTGCTGCTGGTGGCGGGCGCCCAGCTCGCTTACCTGATGGCGCGCGGCTGGTATGGCAACCGCTGGCTGGAAGCGTCGCTGCGGCGCCAGGGCTATGTGCGTGTGCTGCCGGGTGTTCCTTCCTGGCCCGCATAATTTTCTACCTTCAATTTTGACGCTTGCCAACGGCGGGCGTTTTCAATAAGTTTTCTGCGCAGCCCTGCGTACCTTTGATCCATATCATCCCTGCGCAGTGGTGCTCACGTAGTCTTGGGGCTCGCGTTGCAAAGCATCTGTCCACCAGTCGGCTATGTTTTTCGCGTATCGCCTGATGTCGCATCGAGCAGCATCGGTATTTATCCCAACGTCACGTTTAATAAGGAAACTCCATGTATCCATACTCGCGTAATGTCACCCCTGCCGCCAAAAACCATCTGGAAGCCCAATTGTCGTTTTTTAACGGCATCTCGAAATCGCTGTTCCGCTCGGTACAGCAGATCAGCGACCTGAACGTGCAGCTGGCACAAGGCCTGCTGGAAGAAACCACCATCGCTGCCCAGAACCTGCTGACGGTCGACCGTCCGGAAGATACGCTGCAGGTTGCCGCCGCCTCCGGCCAGCCGGCTGCCGAGCAGCTGCGTGTGTATCAGCAGAAACTGTCGCGCCTGGCCGCCGACACCCAGGTGGAGCTGGCCAACGTCGCCGAGCAGCATGTGTCGGAAACCAGCCGCACGGCCAAGGCACTGGCCGAAGAAGTGGCGCGCACGGCATCGGAAGAAACGGAAAAAAATATCCGCAAGCAGCAGGAAACCATGCAGCGCATCGCCGAGCCGTTCCAGGGCTTCCAGAACGGCAACGGCTACAGCCGCGACCAGCGCAGCGCCCAGGGCCGCGAAGGCCAGAGCCTGCAAAGCGCCGGCCAGGGCAGTTCGCAGTCGGGCAGCGCCGAAAGCAACCCCAGCAGCACGCCATCGGCCAGCAGCACGTCGTCGTCCGGCAGCAAAACCAGCAGCCGCAAGGAGTAAGCCGGCCGGGGCTGAACTGACTGCGCGGGGACCGAGACCCGTCATGGCAGTACAGCCCTGAGTCAGTCCGCCAGCCTTGCTGCGCCATGGCGCCCGTTCTTTACTGAACGGGCGCTTTTTCTTTCTGCACAGCCGGTGCCGTTGTCGCGGCGGCATGGGCGTGCGCATGGTCGTCGATAAATGCGCTGACGCTGTCAAGCGTAGGCGCCAGCATGCGCAGCGGCGCCGCCAGCGAGGCAACCAGGGTGACGTGATTGATGCCGTCCAGATACTGTTCCGTCACGGGCCGATGCGCCGTGCGCAAGGCAGCGGCCAGCCCGCCCGTATTGCGCTGCGGATTGACCAGGCTGTCCTTGCCCGGTTTGGGTGCGATCAGCAGGGCCGGCGGCGCGTCAGGCGTCACGTGATGGATCGGCTGCGAGGAGGCGGGCGTGTCGGGGAAAAAGAATACCGGCCGGGTGTTGATGTTTTCGACCGGCAGGAAATCGTAGGGTCCGGCCAGGCCGATCCAGCCGCGCAGGTCCTGCGGCCGCATGCCGTGGCGCGCCAGCAGGCTGGCGTCCAGCGCCACCATGGCCGCGTTATAGGCACCCGCGCTATGGCCCATCACGAACAGGCGCGTGGGGTCGCCGCCGTAGCGCCGCACTTCCAGCGCTGTCCAGGCCACGGCGCGCGCCGCATCCTGCAAAATTTCCGGGTAGTGCACTTGCGGATAGAGCCGGTAGTCGGCGATCACCGCCACGTAGCCGCGCGATGCCAGCGCATGGCCGACAAACGCATAGTCGGCCCGCTCGCCCGAATTCCAGTTGCCGCCATAAAAGAACACCACCACCGGCGACAGTCCCGCATGGTTTTTCGGCGCATAGACATCGAGTTTTTGCCGTGGCAACGGTCCGTAGGGCAGGTTGGCGCTGACCTGCGACGCAGCGCCGGGCGACAGCGCATTCAGGGCCGATAGCGGCGAGCAGGCGACCAGCCCGGCGACGAGCAGGCTCAACAAGGTATAGCGCGCAATGCTCATGGGACCGCCTTGTTTGTCATGTTGGCTCCAGTGTAGGCCAGGCGGGGCAGGGGGCGCACACTGCTGAACTCGCCGCTCATGGCTGCAGCAGCCATTTGCGGGCGGTGGCGATCACGGCGTCCGACAGCGTGCGCGTGAGCGGCGTCTGGATATCCCAGGCATGCCAGATCAACGGCACATCGAGCGCTTCGCCGGCGGCCACGTCGACCAGCTTGCCGGCAGCCAACGCCGTTTCCGCCTGCAGCAGCGGCACCATGCCATACGCATAGCCCGCTTCGATAAAGCGCACGAAGTCGCGCGCCGAACCGAGCACATGATGCGGATAGCGCCCCGTGTAGCCGAGACGGTGTTCCAGATAGCGTTCGTGCAGCGCATCCTTGCTGCCGAAGGTAATCGCCGGGGCAGCGCCGACCGCTTCTGCCGTGAAGCCGTCGGCGAACCATTGCGCGGCAAACGCGGGCGAGGCCACGCACAGGTAGCGCATGCGGCCCAGCGGGGTGGCGGTGGTGCCGGCCACGAGATCCGTGGCGCTGGTGACGCAGGCAAACACGCGGCCCTCGCGCAGCTGGCTCAGCGTGTGGTCCTGGTCGTCGAGGCGGATATCGAGCAGGCACGACGGCGGCGTCAACAGCGGCCCCAGCGCTTCGGCGATCCAGGTGGCGGCGCTGTCGGCATTGACGGCGATCGCCAGTTCGGGCAGGAGGGTAGTTGGCCCCGGCTGCGCGTCGAGCGCCGCTTCCAGCAGCTTCACCTGCCGGTAGTGGGCGATCAGGCGCTGGCCTGCTTCCGTCGGCAGCGGCGGATGGCTGCGGATGACCAGCAAAGTGCCTTCCAGGTTTTCCAGCGTGCGGATGCGTTGCGACACGGCTGGCTGGCTGATCGCCAGCGCCTGCGCCGCCTTTTCAAAGCTGCCCAGGCCGATCACGGCATCGAGCGCCGCCAGTCCGCGGTAGTCGACTACGCGCATAAGTATCTCTTATATATGGTTAGAATCATTCATTATACTTATGTTGCGTCGCACCGTAAAATGATGGCTTAGGGTAACAACTTCCTCCGCGCGCGGCTCTGCTGGCACTGCCGCCGCCCACTGTCCTTCTACCTTTTACAGCCCGCCGCGCGTGTTCCGGCCGGGCGTGGGCGGCTGCGCGCGCGAGGAAAGCAACAACAAGGAAATCACCATGGATAGCGCAATCTTCTTGAAAGGCATGGGCCTCGGCGCCAGCCTGATCGTGGCCATTGGCACGCAAAACGCCTTCCTGCTCAAGCAGGGACTGAAACGCCATTATGTACTGACCTGTATCCTGGTCTGCCTGCTGTGCGACGCACTGCTGATTTCGGCCGGCGTGGCCGGCATGGGTACGGTCATTGCCAACAATCCGAACTTCCTGCTGTGGGCCAAGGCCGGCGGCGCCACGTTTCTGATCGCCTACGGCCTGCGCGCGGCGAAATCGGCCTGGCGTCCCGCCGCCCTGACGGCCTCGACCGCCAAGGCGCCCGAGGGCTACTGGGCCGTGATCGGCGCGGCGCTCGCGTTCAGCCTGCTGAACCCGCACGCGTTTCTCGACACGGTGATCCTGCTCGGCTCGATTGGCGGCCAGCATGAAGGCAGCGGCCGCTTCTACTTTGCCGGCGGCGCCATCATGGCCTCGGCGCTGTGGTTCTTCGTGCTGGGCTTTGGCGCGCGCTACCTGGCGCCCGTGTTTGCGAAACCGGTGGCCTGGCGCGTGCTCGACGCCATTATCGCGCTGGTGATGTGGGCAATCGCCGCCTCGCTGTTCCTGTAGGCAGCGCTACGGAAGACGGCAGGGATTTCTGCTAAGGTATGGTTTTATGACAAGCCCCGGCCATCATGACCACCACCAGCCCAGAATCCCTGCATATCGTCTGCCCCCATTGCGACGCCGTCAACCGCCTGCCGCCGGCGCGCCTGCGCGAACAGCCCACCTGCGGCAAATGCCGGAAGGATCTGTTTACGGGCGCGCCGGTAGACCTGGCCAGCGCCCGTTTCCTCAAGCATGTCGAGCGCACCGACATTCCCGTGCTGGTCGACTTCTGGGCGCCGTGGTGCGGCCCGTGCCGCACCATGACCCCGTTCTACGCCCAGGCCGCCAAAACACTGGAGCCGGCGTTTCGCGTGGTGAAAGTCAATACCGAAGCGTCGCAGGATATCGCCGCGCGCTTCGCCATCCGCAGCATCCCCACGCTGGCGCTGTTCCAGAACGGCATGGAAGTGGCGCGCCAGCCGGGTGCGGTCGATGCCAATACCATCGTCAGCTGGGCCAGGAGCAAGGCGAGGTAGCCGATAGCGGGCGGGCTACTGCAGCAGCAGTTCGACACCGTCTTCCTGTTCCGGCCCGCCCGGGCCGTGTATCCTGATGATCTGCACCAGCGACTCGAACACCGTCGCGCCCTGCTGCTGTTCCGCGAGTGCCAGCTCTGCTTGCACATGTTCAAGATTGGCCGGATGACAGGTCGTCAGCCGCCGGCGCAAAACCCGTTGCGTCTCGGCATATCCAAGACGGCTTTTGGACAAGCGATGGTTTTTCCAGATCAGCAAAAAGCCGTCTTCAGGCGTACCGAAGCCGCCACGTAAGACATCGTGGAATGCATCGAGATTGTTGCCCCAGCGTGCGCCGTCCAGCGCCTGCTCCTGAAAGTGCCTGAAAAACTCGTCAAGCGTGGCAAAGCGCTCGCCATCGATATGGATAACAGGTTTCATGCGTGTTCAATTCCTGGTTGCGGCGTAGTGGATGGACGGCGATGATAACGCAGGGCAAAGGCATGCATGCGTCAAATTCACGGCGCTTGTCATCCGGTTGGCCGATCGAATGGCTGGCCTTGCCTGCCAGCGGCCCTGTAAAGGCTGCCGCATTTCCGGTAAGATGCTGCTCAATCTTGTCCCCGCCAGTTTCCCATGCATTTATTCCGATTCGCCGCCGCTTGCGCGCTGGCGTGCCATCTGCTCGCCGCCGGCGCGCAGCCGCTGCCGGTCGAAAGCCGTCCCGTCATCGACATGCAGCATACCAGCTGGACGGCGAAAGATGGCGCCCCGACCGGCATCACGGCCATTGCCCAGACCACGGACGGCTGGCTGTGGATCGGCAGCGCGGTGGGCCTGTTCCGTTTCGATGGCGTGCGCTTCGAGCGCATGACGGGCGCGCAGGCGCCGCTGTCGTCCAGCATCCAGGACCTGGGCCTGTTGCCCGACGGCCGCCTGTGGCTTACCTACAAGTTCGGTGGCGCCAGCCTGATGACGGCGGCAGGCATGCAGCATTTTCGCGTCGGCGAACACGGCATGCCGGGTGGTGCCGCCACCTGCCTGGGCCAGGATGCCGATGGGCGGCTGTGGCTGGCCAGCTCCCGCGGACTGCGATTGCTCGATGGCGATGGCAACTGGCACGCGCCGTCGCCCGCGCTGGCAGCGCCCGCTGGCGCCGCCGACGCGATGCTGCTCGACCGCAGCGGCAGGTTCTGGGTACGCACGCACGATGCCGTGTACGTGCTGGGCAAGCATGCTGCGCGCTTTGTCAAGGGTCCGCCCGTGGCCGGCTTCGGCAGGCTGGCCCAGCATCCGGACGGCAGCGTCTGGACCTCCGCCACCACGGGGCCCGGTTTGCAGCCGCTGGCTGGCGTGCCGGGCGCCTCGGTCCCGGATTCTGCCAGCCTGGGCAATATCACCTACTTCGTGTTTGACCATGCGGGCAAGCTGTGGATGCCCAACTACAACGGCGTGAGCGTCATCAGCGCCGCCGGCGCGGGCGCCTTTCCCGCGCAGCGTACCGGCGCCGGACAGGGCCTGTCGGGCCAGCATGGCTATGCCGTGTTCGAAGACCGCGAGCAGAATGTCTGGGTCGGCACTGAAAGCGGACTCGACCGTTTTCGCGCGTTCCGGCTCGCTGCCGTCGCCTTGCCGAGGTATCTGGCTTCGGCGCGTCCCCTGGCCCCGCGCAGCACGGGCGGGGTGTGGGTCGACCGCTCGGTGATCGGCAAAGCCGGTGCCGCGCCCGTGCCGTTTGCGCCACCGTCCACCGCCACCGATCTCACCACGGCGCTGCATGCGGCGCCCGATGGCGTGCTGTGGAGCGGCGGCATCGGCACATTGTGGAAAATCCATCAGGGCCAGCGCGTCGCCGTGCCGCTGCCGGCCGGCCTGGCCAGTCCGGCCAGCACGGTGATCCTGTCGATGGCGAGCGATGCATCGGGCGCATTGTGGGTCGGCATGGGCCGGCGCGGCCTGTATACGCTGCGCGACGGCGCGTGGCTGGAAAACGGCGGGGTGCCTGGCCTGGCGGGGCTGTCGCCGTCGGTGATTGCCAGCGATGCGCGGCGCACCTGGTTCGGCTCGACCAATGACCGGCTGGTGATGCTCGAACAGGGCAGATTGCACCGCATCGGCCGGGCCGAGGGCGTGCAGCTGGGTACCGTGCTGGCGATCCTGCCCACCGAACGCGGGGTCTGGGTGGGCGGCGAAAACGGCGTGGCTTATGTCGAAGGCCGCAAAGTCATGCCGGTCACCGGCTTCGGCGAGGATCCGCTTGCCGGCACCACGGGCCTGGTGCTGGCCGCCGACGGCACGCTGTGGCTGAACGGCGGCGCCGGCATTTCCTCGATCGCGCCAATCGAGCTGCAGCGCGCCCTGCGCGAGCCGGGCTACCGGGTGCAGTTTTCCCGGCTCGATTACCGCGACGGCCTGCAGGGCACGGCCAGCCCGATCACGCCGTTTCCCTCCGCCGTGCGCAGCGGCGATGGCGCGCTGTGGTTCTCGACCATGGGTGGCGTCTACACCTTCGATCCGGCCAGGCTGGCGCGCAATGCGCTGGTGCCGCCCGTCCATATCACCGCCTTGAAAGCCAACGGCCAGCGCTATCCCTTGCACGACGGCGTGCGCCTGCCGCCGCATGCCGGCGAACTGGCGATTGATTTCACGGCACTGGGCCTGCGCGCGCCCGAGCGCATGCGCCTGCGCTACCGGCTCGACGGGCTGGACCAGCCGGACCAGGATTGGCACGAGGTGGCGGGGCGGCGTTCGGTCCAGTACACGGGCCTGGCGCCAGGGCATTACCGGTTTCGCGTGATCGCCTCGAACGACGATGGCGTATGGAACGAGGCCGGGGCGCAGCTGCCGTTCGAGGTGCTGCCGGGATTGACGCAAACCATCTGGTTCCGCGTGCTGTGCGTGCTGGCCTGCCTGTTGCTGGCCTGGCTGCTGCACCGCTGGCGCCTGGCCCGGCTGACGGCGCAGATGCACGTGCGCATGCACGAACGCGTCGGCGAACGCACCCGCATTGCCCGTGCGCTGCACGACACCATTTTGCAAAGCATGCAGGGCCTGATCCTGCATCTGCACGTGGCGCGCGGCGCCATGCCGCAGGGCAGCGCCGTGCACGCGCGGCTGGAACAGGTGATCGCCGATGCGGACCGGGCCTATGTCGACGGACGCGACCAGGTCAGCGCGCTGCGCGTCAGCCTGGCCGACGATTTCGAAGATGTGATAGCCGAGACCGGCGAGCGCCTGCATGGGGAAAATCGGCAGACGGCATTCGCACTGACGGTGACTGGCCGGCGCACGCGATTGCGCGAGATCGTCGCCGAAGAAGTCACCGAAGTCGCCCGCGAAGCGATCCGCAACGCGTTCCGGCATGCCGGCGCGGCCAGCGTTACCGTCACGCTCGACTACGGCGCGCGCAAGCTGACGCTCACCGTCTGCGATGACGGCACCGGCATGGCGGAAACGGGCGGCGAGGGACGCTGGGGACTGGTCGGCATGCGCGAGCGCGTGGCGCGCATCAAGGGCCGCCTCTCGGTCGATGGCGCGGCGGCGCCAGGCACCTGCATCGTCATGACCGTGGCGGCTCGCCTGGCCTACGCCGACCGCAAGCCGTGGTGGCGCTTCCAGCGCATGCGCCGGCCTGCCTGACTATGGTGTACAGTCGGGTTTTTTTGCCGATCAAGCTGACCATGAGCGCCAGACTTCTTTCCCTCCTTTCCTTTATAGTGCTTGCGGTGGCGCAGGCGATCGCGCCGGCGGCCCAGGCATCGCCGGCCGAGCTGTTCGCCGCCGCGCGCAGCCAGGTCGGCGTCACGCTGTCCTACGATCCGCGTTACGAACGGCTTGCCTACCCGGGCGGCGACGTGCCGATCGAGCGCGGCGTGTGCACCGACGTGATCGTGCGCGCCTACCGCAAGCTGGGGCAGGACCTGCAGGTGCTGGTGCACCAGGACATGAAGCAATCGTGGGCGGTCTACCAGAAGCAGGGGCGCTGGCAGATGAAGGCGCCGGACCGCAATATCGACCATCGCCGCGTGCCCAACCTGGCCACCTTCTTTGCGCGCCATGGCACCAGCCTGCCGGTCAGCAAGGATGGCAGCGCTTACCGGCCTGGCGATATCGTCACCTGGATGCTGCCAGGCAACCTGACCCATATCGGCATTGTCAGCGACAAACGCACGGGGGCCGGCACGCCGCTGATGATCCACAATATCGGCGCCGGCACGCGCGAAGAGAACATGCTGTTCGATTTTCCGGTGACGGGGCATTACCGCTGGCAGCCGAAATAGGTGGCTCGGTCAATGGCGAGCAGGGGAATGTTCCTGAGCGGCTGAGGTCCAACCGATCAGGCCATTCCTTGCAGGGGCGCATCACGCTGGCGGCGCCATCTCCCGCAAGATGCCATGCACGATGGCCAGCGCCGCGTCGATGTCGAGCGTCTCGATGGCGCCATAACCCAGATACAGTCCCTGGTGGCGCGGCGTGCCATGGTAGAACGGCGCAATCGACTGCAGGCCCACGTCGGCCTGGCGCGCGCGGCGCAACAGCAAGTCGATATCGAGCGGCGCCTGCGCCAGCGCAGCCACATGAAAACCGGCGGTGGCCGGCACCAGGCGGAACCAGGGCGCCAGCGGACCGTTGAACCAGTGCTGCAGGCGCTCGCGCCGTCCCGCATACACATCGTGGCAGCGGCGGATATGGCGCAGCAGGTGGCCGTCGTCGATGAATTTCGCCAGCGCCAGCTGCCCCAGGGTGGGCGTATGCCAGTCGGTCAGGTACTTGACGGTTTGTACGGCTTGCACCAGCGCTTCGGGCAGCACCACATAGCCCATGCGCAATTCCGGCAGCATGGTCTTCGAGAAACTGCCCACATGCGCCACGATGCCGTAGCGGTCCATGCTCTGCAGCGCGTCCGTCGGCCGGCCTTCATAGCGAAATGCGCTGTCGTAATCGTCTTCGATGATGATGGCGCCCAGGTTGCGCGCCCGTTCCAGCAGCGCGTGGCGGCAGGCCATGCTCATTGGCATGCCGAGCGGGAACTGGTGCGCCGGGGTGGCATAGATCAGCTTGGTGCCATCGGGAATCTGGTCCACCATCATGCCGTCTTCGTCCACTTCGATGCCGACCACGCGCATGCCCAGGCTGGCAAACAGCTGGCGCGCCATCGGATAGCCCGGTTCCTCCACCGCCACCGTGTCGCCCGGTTCGAGCAGGGTCTGCGCCAGCAGCGCCAGCGCCTGCTGCGCGCCATTGGTCACCAGCACCTGGTCCGGCGTGCAATGGATGCCGCGGCTGAACGCGGCGTGGCGGGCAATCGCCGCGCGCAGCACCGCCAGCCCTTCCACCGGGCCATAGTTGCCGCGCTCCTGGCGATCCTGGCGCAGCGCGTGCTGCACGCAGCGGCGCCATTCGTCGTGCGGGAACAGGGCAGGGGTGGCGCGCCCGCCGATAAAGGCATAGCGCGCAAACGCGCTGCGCGGCCCCTGCACCAGCGGACGCGGCGTGGCGTTCCAGCGCGCCAGCCGTTCGCCGCTGGCCAGCCTGGTGCTGGCATGGCGGCGCTGCGGCGAAGCGTGCGGCGCCTGCACGAAGCTGCCGACACCGACCCGGCCCACCAGCAGCTGTTCATAGCCCAGCTTGTCATACACGTCCGACACGGTCTTGCGCGACAGGCCCAGCTGGCTGGCCAGCAGCCGCGAAGGCGGCAGTTGCTGGCCGTCTGCCAGGCGACCGGCGCGGATCGCCTCGGCGAGCTGGCGATACAGCTGCCCGCCCAGGTCGCGCGTGCCTTCCAGGCTGATGTGTAATTCCATGGTGATGGTCTGCTGTTTTTAGGGGAAATTGGCCTGCCGCAGCCCGGGGCCGCGCTTCTACAATGGTGCATCTTTCTTCACAAGGAGCATCATCATGACACAGCAACGCATCGACTTCATAGCCGCCTCGCCCGACGCCATCAAGGCCATGTATGCGCTCGAAGCTTCCATCGCCAAACTGGGCATCGAACATTCGCTGCTGGAGCTGATCCGCTTGCGCGCCTCGCAGATCAATGGCTGCGCATTCTGCGTCGACATGCACACCAGCGACGCGCGCAAGGCCGGCGAAACGGAGCGCCGCCTGTACGCCGTCTCCGTCTGGCGCGAAACCCCGTTCTTCACCGCGCGCGAGCGCGCCGTGCTGGGCTGGACCGAAGCGCTGACCTTGATGGCGCAGCAGCATCCGTCGGACGCCGCCTATGCAGCGCTGGCCGCCGAACTGACGCCGGCCGAAATGGTCAATGTGACGCTGGCCATCGGTTCCATCAATACCTGGAACCGACTGGCGGTGGGATTCGGCAAGATGCCGGAGTAAGCCGAGCGTACGTTCGCGTACAGACGCAATGCTGCGCGCTGACTATGCTGGCGACATGACCTATCAGCCAGGAGCAGCCATGGAAGCAAATGTGGGCGACGTCACCGAAAAGACGCCAGAGCAACAGGAAGCGGCGCGCCGCGAGTTCATCGCCGAACTGTGGCGGCGCTTCGAGGCCTTGCAGGAATGGGCGGTGGGCCACTGGCCGGACCAGCAGCATCCCTTGAGCTCGGCGGACTTTGTCGAGTCGCGCAAGGAAATCCTCAGCCTGCGCTCGCCGGCCGGGCCGCTGAACCAGCCGTCGCAGCAGGGCGAGGCGGAGCCGGAAGATGGCGGGGCGCAGTATCGTGATGTGACTCCCGCACCTTGGCCCTGATCCAATATTACTGCGGTCGGGATCAACCATGTTGTCGGATTACGCGCGAAGCGCTAATCCGACCTACGCCGTTCCACGCCCGCTGCTGCCGATTTGCGCCAGCATCCAGCACACCAGCGCCACCAACAATCCCCCCATCACGCCATACGCCAGGTTGAGCGCGCTGTCGAACAGCAGCGGCGCCACCAGGCCCGATACCAGCGCAAACAGCAGCATCTGGATAAACGACTGCATCGACGAGGCCAGCCCGCTGTTGTTCGGGAAGTGGTTCAGCGCCATCAGGGTCATCGGCGGCATGGCGATCGACAGCGCGAACGAATAGAAGAACAGCGGCAGCACGGCCCACGGCACTTCGGCGGCAAAGAACCAGTTATAGGCGATATTGGCGCCAGCGGCGACCAGCATCAGGACAAAGCCGGCCCATACCATCTGGCGCTGGCTGTAGCGGTGCGCGACCTTGCCGGACAGGGCGGAACCGAACACCATGCCGCTGATCAAAGGAATGAACAGCCAGGCAAACGCCGTTTCCGGCAAATGCAAGATATTGATGATGAAGTAGGCGGCCGAGCCGATATACAGGGCAAAGCCGCCAAAGGCGGCGCCGATGGCGGTCGACAGCAGCAGGAACTGGGGGTGGCGCAGTACGCTCCAGTAGTTGGCGGCGATGCTGCCCAGGTGGAAAGCATGGCGCTGTTCCTTTGGCAGGCTTTCCGGCAGCGCGCGCCAGACGACCACGAACATCAGTACGCCAAACGCCGTCAGGAACCAGAAGATCCAGCGCCAGCCCAGGCCCACCTGCAGCCAGCCGCCCAGCACGGGCGCGATCGCCGGCGCCAGCGCGAACACCATCATGATATGCGACAGGATTTTTTGCGCTTCGGCGCCCGAGTAGCGGTCCTGCACGATGGCGCGGCCGATCACCGAACCGGCGCCGGCCGACAGGCCCTGCAGCACGCGCCAGGCCAGCAGAGCGCCCAGCGACGGCGCCAGCGCGGCGCCCACCGAGGCGATCACGTACAGCACCAGCGACACGAGAATGACGGGACGGCGGCCGAAGGAATCGGACATGGTGCCGTAGAACAGCATCATGAAGGCAAAGCAAAACAGGAAAAAGCTCAGGGTCTGCTGCACCAGCAAGGGGCTGGCGTTGAAGTCTTGCACGATGGCGGGGAAGGACGGCAAATAGGTGTCAATGGCAAGCGGTCCGACCATCGCCAGGCCCGCCAGTATCCAGGTTAATAATTTAGTCATGTTCTACAGTGTTTTTGTTAGCCCGCCATTTTACGCTAGTGCGCGCCATGCCGTTGATGGCGGCTCCGTCAGGCTTGCCGATATGCGGTTTGCGCATATCGATGCATGAAATGCTTCCTTGGCTTTGCGCGGCGCTGCCGCTAAGCTGGGGCGACCCGGCCTGCGCGCCGTTTTCTTGAAATGATTCGCCATGCACAGCATTTATCCTCCGGCTCCGCTTGAAGACACGGTTCAGTGGAACCTCGGCCCCGTGATTGCCGCCCTGCGCGTCTCGCGCGAAGAAAAGCACAAGATCCGCCACAATGGCCGCGTGCGCGAACTGCCGTCGCGCGAAGCGCTGACCACCATCGTCAACGGCCTGTCGGCCGCGCTGTTCCCCACCCACTACGGGCGGCCCAACCTGACCGACGAAAGCATCGATTATTTTGTCGGCGACACGCTCAATACCACGCTGAACCGCCTGTCCGAACAGGTGCGGCGCGGGCTGCTGTTTTCGGTGCCGCACGGCGACGCATCAGCGCAAACCAGCGACGACGCGGCCCTGGCCGCGAAAGCGCGCGAGATCACGCGCGAGTTTGCCGCCAGCTTGCCCGAGATCCGCGCGCTGCTGGTGTCCGACGTGCAGGCCGCCTACGCAGGCGACCCGGCCGCCACCTCGGTGGCCGAAATCATGCTGTGCTATCCGGGCACCATTGCCATCCTGTACCACCGCCTGGCGCACCAGCTGCACAAACTCGGCTCGCCGTTCCTGGCGCGCCTGATCGCCGATATCGCCCACACCCTGACCGGCATCGACATCCACCCGGGCGCGCAGATCGGCGCGAGCTTCTTTATCGACCATGGCACCGGCGTGGTGATCGGCGAGACCGCCATCCTCGGCGAGCGCGTGCGCCTGTACCAGGCCGTGACCCTGGGCGCCAAGCGCTTTCCGGCCGATGAATCGGGCGTCCTGATCAAGGGCACGCCGCGCCATCCTATCGTCGAGGACGACGTGGTGATCTACGCCGGCGCCACGGTGCTGGGCCGCATCACGATCGGTGCAGGGTCGACGGTAGGGGGGAATGTGTGGCTGACGCAGAGCGTGCCGGCGGGAAGCAACGTGTCGCAAGCCCATACGCGCCACGATTGAATGACATTGACATGCAGCTGGGGCAGGTCGGGGTAGGTCGGGGTAGGTCGGGTTAGCCCGCAGGGCGTAACCCGACAACATTGTTGGCGCATGTGGTGGTGTCGGATTACGCGCTTGCGCGCTAATCCGACCTGCGTTGAACCGCCGAACAACAATTATTTCACTGCCTCATACCGCGCCACCGCCACCCCATCCTTCAACAGCAGCAGCTGCTGCCCGTCATAGCGGTAGCCATTGATGGTGCCCAGGCTTTTCAGCAACTGGTTTTCCAGGTCCATGTCGGCTTTGTCGCAGGCCATCATGGTGCCGGCGAACTGCGAGAAGGTCAGCGTGCTGCTGCCGTTGGTGCCGTAGGCGCCCATCATCTGGTTGCAGCCGCTGTGGCCGCTGACACGGCCGTCGTTGAAGACGATGGTCACGTCGCGCTGGCGCGGCGGCGTGCGGCTCACGTTCTTGCCGTTCAGCTGTTTCAGCTTCCAGGTGGTGCCGGCCAAGGGCGGCGCCGGCATGGCTGGTGCGCTGGCCACCGGTGCGCCACTGGCGCCGGTGGTGGCAGGCTGGGTCTGCGCGCAACCGGCCATCACGGCGGCTGTAGCAAGCAGGGCTAGGGTACGGGAAAACGTCAGCATGGCTATCCTCAGTGTAATGAATGGCGGCAGGTTAGCAGAAGTGCGCCGCGCCGGCACGCACGGTTGCCAGCGCGATTACTGCTTTTCGGCGGCCAGCCGTGCTTCGAGCAGCGTGCGCGCGGCCGCTGCATACGCCCGGCAAGCGCCGGCATCGACAAAGGCATCCGTCCCCTTGCCGGCGCTTGCCGCCAGCCGTTGCCACAGCTGCGAGGCTTCCGGATGGGCGGTCACCAGCACGTCGCACGGCAGTTTTTCCAGCATCTCGAAACTGCGTGCAAAGTCGGCCAGCGCGTGCGGATACTCGCTGCTGGCAGCGAATCTGAAGCCGGGGCGCGACACCGGTTCCAGGCTGTCCGCGTAGACCATCTGCAGGCAGCGGCCCGCCTCGCACGACTGCCAGCTCCACGACAGCCCGCCCGGCGTATGGCCGGCCGTGGCGTGGGCCGTCAGCTTGAGCGGTCCGGTGGTGAACTGGTTGCCGTCGCGCGCCAGGCGCATGTCGGTCACGGGCGGATACCTGGCGGCCGCATGGTATTGCGGATCATCCGGGCCCACTTCGCCGGCCGCCAGGTCCAGCGCCGCCGACGGGCTGGCCACCACCAGCGCATCGCTGCGCCGCTGCAGCTCGCCCAGGCCGCCCGCATGGTCGATATGGCCGTGCGAATTCATGATCATTTTCACGTCTTCGATGCGAAAGCCCAGTGCGGCGATATTGGCGATGATTTTCGGCGCTGAATCGGGCAGGCCGGCGTCGATCAGCATATGGCCTTCGCTTGACGTGATCAGCACGGAACTCAGGCCGTGCACGCCCACGTAATAGGTATTCGCGTAGAGCTTGAACGGGGTCTGGTCGGCGTTCAGGTCTGGCGCGGTTTGCGCGTGCGCCAGTGGGCTGGCCAGAAGGACAGATATCGCCAGCGCGCGTGGGAAGGGTAGAAGCATGGTATTCCTGGTCAGTGGGCCGGGGTGGCATATGCTGACATGGAACGGGGCGCCGCGCAAATGCGGCGGCGCGATCAGATCGCGTGCGTGGCGTGCAGCTCGCCCAGGATGGCGTCTTTCAGGCTGGCCTGCGCGGCCGGCGAGCGGCTGCGCGGACGCGCCGCCGTCACCTCGTAACGGGCGCGCGGCGGGCCGGCGCGGCTGTCGAGCAGGACGATGCGGTCGCTCAGGTACAGCGCCTCGTCGATATCGTGCGTCACCAGCAGCACGGTGAGGCCATGGCGTTCGGCGACCGCCGCCAGCAGGTCCTGCAGCTTCATGCGGGTAAACGCGTCGACGGCGGAAAACGGCTCGTCGAGCAGCAGGATGCGCGGCTGGCCGAACAGGCCGCGCGCGATCGCCGCCCGCTGCGCCTGGCCGCCGGACAGTTGCTTGGGCAGGCTGTGCGCATGGCCGTGCAGGCCCACTTCATCGAGCAGCCGCGCCACGCGGGGATCGTGTTCGCCGCCGGCGCCGAGGCCAAACGCGATATTCTGCGCCACCGTCAGCCAGGGGAACAGGCGCGGTTCCTGGAAGATCAAACCGATATCGGCGTGCACGCCGTTGACCAGCTTTCCGTCGAGGCGCAAGGTGCCGCGAAAGTCGACGTCGAGGCCCGCCACGATGGACAGCAGGCTGCTCTTGCCGCAGCCGCTGGCGCCGATCAGGCTGACGATTTCGCCCTGGCGCAGCTGCAGCTGCAGGTTGTGCAGGATGCGTTTCGATCCATACGATTTTTCGTTGACGGCGATGTCCAGCAATGCGCTCATGGCTGATTTCCTTCAGGTGGCGGAATAATTGTCGCGCCAGGCCAGCAGCCGCTGTTCCAGGTGGCGCATCAGGCTGTCGCTGGCCTTGCCCAGCAACGCCAGCAGCACGATGGCGGCCAGCACGATATCGGCGCGGCTGGTTTCGCGTCCGTCGCTGAGCAGATAGCCCAGGCCCTGGCTGGCGGCGATCAGTTCGGCCGCCACCATGAACATCCACGCCAGGCTCAGGCCATTGCGCAGGCCCGTGAAGATGGACGGCAGGGCGGCCGGCAGCAGCACGCGGCGCGCCAGCGCGGGCCGGCTCAGACGGTACATGCGGGCCGCGTCGATCAGCTTGCGGTCGACGTCGCGGATGCCGGACGCCACGCCCATATACACGGGGAAGAAAGCGCCGACGCCGATCAGCACCAGCTTGGGCGCCTCGTCGATGCCCAGCCACAGCAGCAGCAGGGGTACCCAGGCCAGCGACGGTATCGCGCGCAATGCCTGGAAGGTCGGGTCCAGCAGTGCTTCGACCGTGCGGTTCAGGCCCACGGCGGCGCCCAGCACAATCGCCAGCAGCGCGCCGCAGGCAAAGCCGATCGCCACGCGCACGGTACTGGCCAGCACATGGCCGCCCAGGCCCTGCTGCGCCAGGCTGGCAATGGTGGCGGCGATCTCGGTCGGCGCCGGCAGCAGGTTGGCCGGGATCAGGCCCGCGCGCACGCCCACTTCCGCCGCGGCCAGCGCCAGCACCGGCAGCAGCAGGCCCAGCGCCGCGCGGGGCAGGCGCAGCTTGCGGCGCTCGCCAGTATCGGCGTCGGACGCCGGTACGATAAGGGTGTCCCTGGCCATGATCGCTTATGCCTTCCTGATGAACGGCTGCGCAAAGCGCGTGTCGAGCAGGTCCGTGATGGCGCGGTTCAGGTCCGTGCCGGGCTTGACCAGGGACTCTTCCACCAGGATGGGCGCGGCCACCAGCAGCGCCTTCACGTGTTCGGACGACGGCTGGGGATTACTGAAGTCACTGCGCAATTTGACCTGCAGCAGCGCCACCGGCAGGCTGACTTTGGCCTCTTCGGCCAGGATCTTGGCCGCTTCGGCCGGATTGGCGATGGTCCAGGCGCGCGCCCGTTCATAGGCGGCGATGACCTTGCCCACTTCGGCCGGCCGGCTGGCCAGGAAATCTTCGCGCACGTTCAAAAAGCCGTAGGTATTGAAGGCCACGTTGCGGTAGATCAGGCGCGAGCCTGCTTCCAGCTCGCTGGCCGCCATATGCGGATCGAGGCCCGCCCAGGCATCGACCTTGCCCTGTTCCAGCGCCGCGCGTCCATCCGCGTGCTGCAGGCCCACGTGTTCGATATCGCTGCGTTTCAGGCCCGCCGTCTTCAGCGCGCGCAGCAGGAACAGGTACGGGTCGGTGCCCTTGGTGGCGGCGACCTTTTTGCCTTTCAGGTCGGCGATGCTGCGGATCGGACTGTCCTTGCGCACCACCAGCGCCGTCCATTCCGGGCGCGAAAAGATATACGGCGCGCGGATCGGATTGCCGTTGGCGCGCGCCAGCAGCGCGGCCAGGCCGGCGCTCGAACCGATATCGATGCTGTTGGCGTTCAGGTACTCCAGTGCGCGGTTGCTGCCGGCGCTCAGCACCCACTTGATGCTGGTGCCGTCACCCTTGAAAGCTTCTTCGAGCCAGCCGAAGCGGCGCAGTACCAGGCTGGTGGGCGAGTAATAGGCGTAGTCGAGGCGCAGCTCTTTCAGGGGCGCTGGCGCGGCGGCGCGGGACAGGCCAGGCAAGGTGCTGATGGCGGCGGTGGCGGCTGCCAGCTGCAATACGGTTCTGCGTTTCATGGAGTCCTGAAGTGGGAGGTGGAGGTAGATAGTCAGGCCGCCAGCGCGGCCGCCTTGTTCGTGATGCTGACCTGGCGGCCCGCATGACTGTCCGGCAGGCGCGGGCCGTTGCCGAATACCTTGTGGCGCAGGCTGCCTTCGTCATATGCGGTGCGGTAGCGGCCGCGCCGCTGCAGCTCGGGCACGATATGTTCGACCACATCGGCCATGCTGTCGTGGGCCACCGCAAAGGCCAGGTTGAAGCCGTCGATGCCGGTCTCGATCTGCCAGCTTTCCAGCTGGTCGGCCACCTGCTGCGCATCGCCGACGATCACGGGGCCGCGGCCACCCAGGCCGATATACTGCGCCGCTTCGCGCACGGTCCAGGTGCGGCCCGGGTCGGCCTGGCTGAACGAGGCCAACGCCGAGCGCCCGGCCTCGGAATCGATATATTCGATGGTGGCGTCGAGCGGGAAGCGTGAAAAATCCACGCCGGTCCAGCCGGACAGCAGCACCAGCGCCGCTTCGATATCGATATGCTTTAGATAATCGTCATGCTTGGCGCGCGCTTCGGCTTCGGTGGCGGCCGTGATGATCAGCGCCTGCGCATAGATCACCAGTTCGTCGCCGTCGCGGCCAGCGGCCCGCACGGCCGCGCGCAGATCGTCCGCATAGCGTTTCACCACCGTCTTGCTGGGGCCACTGACAAAAGTGGCTTCCGCATGGCGCGCGGCAAAGCGCGTGCCGCGCGGCGAAGTGCCGGCCTGGTACAGCATGGGCGTGCGCTGCGGCGATGGTTCGCACAGGTGGATGCCGGGCACCTGGTAGTGGCGGCCAACGTGGTTGATCGGGTGCACGCGGGCCGGGTCGGCATAGACGCCGCGCGCCTTGTCGTTGACCACCGCGTCGTCGTCCCAGCTTTTTTCCCACAGCTTGTAGACCACGTCGAGGTATTCGTCGGCCAGGTCGTAGCGCTCGTCGTGACCGAGCTGCTGGTTCAGTCCCAGGTTGCGCGCCGCGCTGTCCAGGTAGCCGGTCACGATATTCCAGCCGATGCGCCCGCGCGTCAGGTGGTCGAGCGTGGAGATGCGGCGCGCAAACGTGTACGGGTGCTCGTAGGTGAGGGCGCAGGTCACGCCAAAACCGAGGTGGGTGGTGGCCTGCGCCATCAGCGGCACCAGCGCCAGCGGATCGTTGAGCGGCACCTGCACGCCGTGCGTCAGGGCCGCGTCCAGGCTGCCCTGCCAGACGTCGTACACGCCCAGCACATCGGCCAGGAACACCGCGTCGAACAGGCCTTTTTCCAGCAGCTGCGCCAGTTCGGTCCAGTGTTCCGGGTCCGTATAGCGGTGGCTGCGGTCGCGGGCATGCGTCCACAGCCCCGGCGACTGGTGGCCCACCGTATTCATCTGGAAGGCGTTGAAGCGGATGGTTTTGCTCATTATTTCGATGCCGTTTGCAGCGCTTGCTGGTAGTCCGGTTTGACATAGCCGGCAAAGTGCTTGTTGGTGATGTCGAGGAATTCTCGCGAACGGTAGGCGGCCGCCAGGTCTTTCGCGAACTGCTTGTCCTTGTCGGCCGTGCGCACCGCCACCAGGTTGATGTAGTTGGGCGGGATTTTCTCGGCCACCAGCGCCTCGGTCAGCTTCAGCCCCGAGGCCAGCGCGAAATTGCCGTTGATGAAGGAATAATCGGTATCGCCCAGCGAGCGTGGCAGCTGCGCCGCTTCCAGCGGCAGGATCCTGATCTTCTTGATATTGACGGCGATATCCTTTTCGGACGCGCGCACCGGATCGATATTCTCGCGCAGCTTGACCCAGCCCAGCTGGTCGAGCAGCACCAGCGCGCGTGCCTGGTTGGTCGGGTCGTTCGGCAGGCCCACGGTCGAACCTTCCTTGACTTCGGCCAGCGATGTATGTTTTTTGCTGTACAGCGCGATCGGCGCCGTCGGCACCTGGATCAGGTCCGTCAGCGCCAGCTTGTGTTCGAGCGCGAATTTTTTCAGGTAGACGATATGCTGGAAGGCGTTGGCGTCCAGCGACCCTTCGGCCAGCGCGAAGTTCGGCTGGATATAGTCGTTGAACTCGACCAGCTTGACCTTGTATCCCTGCTTTTCCAGGATGGGCTTGATGCCCAGCTTGATCTGGTCCGCATACGGGCCGGCGCTGGCGCCGAGCGTGATTTCCTTCGGGTCTTTGGCGTGGGCGAAACCGGTGGCCAGGGCGAGCGTTAATGCGCTGAGGAGCAGGGTGCGGCGGGTGGTGGTCATGGCTGTCTCTCGTTGTCGTGGAAATGGTGTCAGGAATAAGCCGTCGGCTCCGGCACGGTACCGCTCAATGCATAGCGCCCCAGGTCGCGCAGCTTGTAGTCGACCGGGTCGTGCAGCGTATGCACGCGCACGTTGCGCCAGTAGCGGTCGAAACCGTATTTGGCCGAGGTCGAACGGGCGCCGGTCAGTTCGAACAGCTGGCTGCTGATCTCGATGCCGGCCTTGTGCGCCAGGCATTTGGCTTCGGCCACGGCGACGGCCAGCAGGCCGCGCTCGTGCGCCGTGATCAGGGGACCCTTGCGGTAGACGGTGTCCAGTTCCTGCGCCGCCACGTCGGCCAGCACCTGCGCCGGGCGCAGCAGCAGCCACAGCTGGCCGTAGCGGTGCTGCACCAGCGGATCGTCGGCCGCTTCGGCCACGCCGGAGGCAAACCAGGCTTTCGCCTGCTCGCTGGTGTAGGCACGCGCCGCTTCGAAAGCGCCTTCGGCGATGCCAAGGTACAGATTGGTCATGATCAGCTGCGCGATCTGCGAGCGCACGGTGGCCTGCGCCGTGGCGGCCTGCGCCGGCGCCTGCAGCACCAGGTCGGCCGGCAGGTGCACCTGCGCAAAGTGCACATTGCCGCTGTCGGTCTGGCGCTGGCCGAACGCATCCCAGTCCGGCTGCACCGTGATGCCGCTCTGGCGCGTCGGCAGGGCGGCGATCAATGCCGTTTGCGTGGGCGCGTGCCAGGCCGAGACGGTCAGCCAGTCGGAACCGACCGAGCCGGACGAAAAACTCTTGATGCCGTCCAAAACAAAGCCGTCGTCGGTGTCGAGCGCGGCGACGCGCTTGTCGAGCGGATTGAGGGCATTGCCCCAGAACAGGCGCTGTTCCACCGTCAGCGTCAGCAGGCGGCGCTGCTGCCGGGCGTTGCCATACAGATGCAGGCCTGCCAGCTGCAGGTGGTGAAAGCCGAACACATGGGCC
Organism: Janthinobacterium sp.; assembly: GCF_031995485.1. Taxonomy (NCBI): domain Bacteria; kingdom Pseudomonadati; phylum Pseudomonadota; class Betaproteobacteria; order Burkholderiales; family Oxalobacteraceae; genus Janthinobacterium; species Janthinobacterium sp. The sequence goes on along the minus strand of NZ_DAMAGB010000036.1, from coordinate 5,515 downwards.
AGCGCGCTGTCGGCGCGCGCCAGGATGCGGATCACCTGGTACACCAGCGGCCACGAGGCGCCCTGGCCGCCGAATTCCACCGGGATCGACAGGGTCAGCAGGCCCGAGTCGCGTATCCATTCGCGCTCCTGCGCCGCATGGCCGCCGGCCTGGTCGCGGGCATTGGCCGTTTCGGCCAGGCGCGCGGCGAGGGCAGTAGCGATGCCGATCGCATCGGGCTCGGCGGTACCGGTAACGGGGGCGTTCGTATAAAGGTGTGCAGCAGGAGGCATGGCGCTCTATCCAGAAAGTCGATGCAGCCAGTATTGCACCGGAAAATGGGCGCCGTACACGAAGAAAAGCGCGCATGGATATGCGAAAAAATTTGATATGGGTGATTGCGGCCGGGCTGCGGGGCGTAGTAGCGCGTTAGTCGAAAAACACATATCGAAGCGCGAAAGCATTCGTTTTGTCCGGGCGTTGATGGCGATAGGCTGCATGCATCTCCAGCAGACAACCTATCGGGACGGACATCACATGAGCATACTTTTACTGGGCGGCAGCCCGCACATACCATCGAGTTCGAGCCGTTTGCTGCAGCATATCGGCGACCAGCTGGCGCTGCATGGCCATAGCTACAGCAAGCTCGATGTGCGCGACCTGCCGGCGCGCGCGCTGCTGCAGGCCGACTACGCCGACGCGCAGATCGCCGATGCCGTGCGCGCCGTGGCCGAGGCGGACGCCATCCTGATCGCCACGCCGATCTACAAGGCATCCTATACGGGTCTGCTGAAAGCCTTCCTCGACCTGCTGCCGCAAGACGGCCTGGCCGGCAAGCTGGTGCTGCCGCTGGCCACGGGCGGCGGCCACGCCCACACGCTGGCGCTCGACTATGCGCTGCGTCCGGTGCTGCACGCGCTGGGCGCCAAGCAGGTATTTACCAGCATCTACGCCAATGCGCAGCAGCTGGACTGGCACGACGAACGGGGCCTGACGCTGGACGCGCCGATCGCCGCGCGCGTGCAGGCCGGCATCGCCGAAGTGTCGACGGGCCTGTTTATCCTGCAGGGCGCGCGCCGCCCTGCAGCCGCCAACGGGGATGCAACTGTAGATAATGCGCCGGCGCCTGCGCGCTCGCTGCAGCAGCAACCCTATACACCCTCCCTTCAAACCGCCTGATCTTTCAACTCTCCAGGACTCGCCATGACCAATCGCCTTGAACAACGCCTTTCCCGCCGCACCACCGTGGGCCTGCTGTTTGCCGCCGTCGCCGGTGTAATGGCGGCCGGCATGCCGGCCATGGCGCAGGCGCAGGCCAAGGGCGAGGTGCGCATCGGCTACCAGAAGTACGGCACCTTGACCTTGCTCAAAGGGCGCGGCACGCTGGAAAAACGCCTGGCCGAGCAGGGCGTGGGCGTGAAGTGGACAGAGTTTCCGGCCGGCCCGGTGCTGCTCGAAGGACTGAACGTGGGCAGCATCGACTTCGGCACCGTGGGCGAAGCGCCGCCGATCTTCGCGCAGGCGGCCGGCGCCAACCTGGTGTATGTCGGCAATGAGCCGCCGTCGCCGGCCAGCGAAGCCATCGTCGTGCCCAAGGGCTCCGGCCTGCGCACGCTGGCCGACCTGAAAGGCAAAAAAGTCGCGCTGAACAAGGGCTCGAACGTGCATTACCTGCTGCTGAAAGCGCTGGAAAAAGCCGGCGTCGCGTATGCCGATATCCAGCCCGTGTTCCTGCCGCCGGCCGATGCGCGCGCCGCCTTCGAGCGCGGCAGCGTGGACGCCTGGGCCATCTGGGATCCGTTCCTGGCCGCCGCCGAAAAGCAGCTCGGTGCGCGCGTGCTGGCCGATGGCAAGGGGCTGGTGGCCAACTACCAGTTCTACCTGGCGTCGCGCACCTATGCCGAAAAGAATCCCGAGATCCTGCGCATCGTGCTCGACGAAGTGGCCAAGGTCGACGACTGGGGCCGCAACAATCCTGACGAAGTGGCGGCCATCCTGTCGGCGCAGACAGGGTTGAGCCGCGACGTGGTGGCGCTGGCCGCCTCGCGCTACGCCTACGGCGTGAAACCCGTGTCGGTCGACGTGATCGCCTCGCAGCAGAAAGTGGCCGATGCGTTTTCGAACCTGAAGCTGATCCCCAAGCCGATCGTCGTCAGGGACGCGCTGCTGCCAGCGAGCCAGGTCGCCACCAAATAAAAACCGAGACTAAGAAAGAGCACACCATGTCATTGAATATCTTCTGGTTCATTCCTACCCACGGCGACAGCCGCTATCTTGGAACGTCAAAAGGCGCGCGCGCCGTCGATGCCGACTACCTGCGCCAGGTGGCCGTGGCCGCCGACACGCTGGGCTACGACGGCGTGCTGCTGCCGACGGGCCGCTCGTGCGAAGACGCGTGGGTGGTCGCGTCATCGCTGATCAGCGTGACGCAAAAGCTCAAATTCCTGGTCGCCGTGCGCCCCGGCCTGTCCACGCCCGGCCTGGCCGTGCGCATGGCGTCCACCTTTGACCGCCTGTCGAACGGGCGCCTGCTGATCAATGTGGTCACCGGTGGCGACCAGGGCGAACTGGAAGCGGACGGCCTGTTTGCCGACCATTCCAAGCGCTATGAAATTTCGGACGAATTCATCAAGGTCTGGCGCGCCACGCTGGCCGGCGAGGGCGGCGCGGCCGGCTACGATTTCGAGGGCAAGCATATCCAGGTCAAGGGCTCGAAGACGCTGTATCCGCCGGTGCAGAAACCGTATCCGCCGCTGTACTTCGGCGGCTCGTCCGAGCCTGCGCATGAACTGGCGGCCGAGCAGATGGATGTGTATCTGACCTGGGGCGAGCCGCCGGCCGCCGTGGCCGACAAGATCGCCGATATCCGCGCGCGCGCCGCCAAAAAAGGACGCACGATGCGCTTCGGCATCCGCCTGCACGTGATCGTGCGCGAAACGAATGAGGCGGCCTGGCGCGCGGCCGATGAGCTGATCAGCCACCTGGACGATGAAGTCATCGCCAAGGCGCAGGCGGCGTTCTCCAAAATGGATTCGGTGGGCCAGCAGCGCATGGCCGCCCTGCACGGCGGCAACCGCGACAAGCTGGAGGTGTCGCCCAACCTGTGGGCCGGCGTTGGCCTGGTGCGCGGCGGCGCCGGCACGGCGCTGGTCGGCGACGCCGAAACGGTGGTGGCGCGCATCAGGGAGTATGCGGACCTGGGCATCGACACCTTCATTTTCTCGGGCTACCCGCACCTGGAAGAATCGTACCGCTTTGCCGAGCTGGTGTTCCCGCTGCTGGGCAAGGGCAAGGCCGTCGGCGAGCAGTCGCTCTCCGGTCCGTTCGGCGAAGTCATGGCCAGCAATATCGTGCCCACCGCGCCGCAGAAAAAGGCGGCCTGAGATGGCGGCGGCAACCATCAGGAGCAGGGGCAAGACGGTAGCGACGCCATGGCGCGACAACCTGGCGCCGTGGGCCTTGCCGGTGGCGCTGCTGCTGGGCTGGCAACTGGCCTCGCAACTGGGCTGGCTGTCGAGCCGCATCCTGCCCGAACCATGGGCAGTGGCGAAAGCCTTCTGGAGCCTGGCCGAGTCGGGCGAACTGTGGCTGCACCTGAAAACCAGCCTGTGGCGGGCGACCGTCGGCTTTGGCATCGGTGCGGGACTGGGCTTGCTGCTGGGGCTGTTGACGGGCAGCTTCCGCCATGCGGAAACGCTGCTCGACACCACCTTGCAGATGGTGCGCAATATCCCGGCGCTGGCGCTGATACCGCTGGTGATCCTGTGGTTCGGTATCGATGAAACAGCCAAGCTGTTTTTGCTGGCGGTCGGTGTGTTTTTCCCCGTCTATCTGAATACCTTCCACGGCATCCGCTCGGCCGACCAGGGCCTGATCGAAATGGCCAGGAGTTATGGCCTGTCCGGCTGGCCCCTGTACCGCGACGTGATTTTGCCGGCCGCCATGCCCTCGATCCTGGTCGGCGTGCGTTTTTCGCTGGGCCTGGTGTGGGTGCTGCTGATCGTGGCCGAAACCATCTCGGCACAGGCCGGCATCGGCTACATGACCATGAATGCGCGCGAATTTCTGCAAACGGACGTGGTGCTGGTGGGCATCCTGCTGTACGCCTTGCTGGGCAAACTGGCCGACCTGTTTTCGCGCCGGCTGGAGCAACACTGCCTGCGCTGGAATCCGGCCTACTAATAAAGGAATTGATCATGCTGTTAGCCCCGATCCAGATTGAAACGGATTTGTTTTCCCACTTCGCGCAAGATGAATCCGCGGCGCCTGCGAAAGCGAAGCTGGCACCGCGCCCGGCCAGCGAGCGCAGCGGAGTGCCGCTGTCGCTGACGAATCTGAGCAAGACCTACACCACGCGCCCGGTGCTGAAAAACGTCGACCTGCAACTCGAGGCGGGGGAGTTCGTTGCCATCGTCGGGCGCAGCGGCTGCGGCAAGAGTACCTTGCTGCGCTCGATCGCAGGCCTCGAAAGCATCGACGAAGGATCGATCACGGTTGGTTCCGGCAAGCTGGAACCCGATGTGCGTATCATGTTCCAGGAAGCGCGGCTGCTGCCGTGGAAGACGGTGCTGGAAAACGTGGCACTCGGCCTGCCGCGCGGCGTCGGCGCGGCGGCCGCGTCGCTGTGGACGGTGGGCCTGGCCGACCGCGCCGACGAATGGCCGGCGGCGCTGTCCGGCGGCCAGAAGCAGCGCGTGGCGCTGGCGCGCGCGCTGGTGCATGAACCGCAGCTGCTGCTGCTCGATGAGCCTTTGGGCGCGCTCGACGCGCTGACGCGCATCGAGATGCAGCAATTGATTGAATCATTGTGGCTGGCGCGCGGTTTCACGGCCGTGCTGGTGACGCACGACGTGGCCGAAGCGGTGGCGCTGGCCGACCGCGTGCTGCTGATCGAAGACGGCCAGATCACGCTGGACCAGCAGGTCGATCTGCCGCGTCCGCGCCAGCGAGGCAGCGCGGCGTTTGCGGCGCTGGAGCAGTCTATTCTTGGACGGGTGCTGCAGCCGCAGGCGACTGCGCCAGCACGATAAAGCCGTCTGCATCGACGGTGGCCACCATCGCTTCATAGCTGGCGACCGTCGGGTGATGCGTGGCCAGCGGATGCGCATGCGTGGCCGTAATCACCATTACCTTGGCGCCGGCCGCCACGCCCGCTTCGATGCCGACCGACGCATCCTCGAATACTAGGCATTCATCGGCCGGCACACCCAGCAGCTTGGCCGCCAGCAGGTAGCAGTCCGGCTTCGGCTTGCCTGCCTCGACGTCTTCGGCCGTCACCATCACGGCCGGGACCGGCATGCCGGCCGCTTTCAGGCGGGCGGTGGCCAGCGCCCGCGGCGCCGAGGTGACGATGGCCCATTGCGCCGGCGGCAGCGACTGCAGGAAGCGCTGCGCGCCGGCGATTTCGATAATTCCTTCCACATCGACGATCTCGGCATCCGTGATGCCCTGCGCTTCCACGCGCGGATCGAGTCCGGGCAATCCCAGTCTGGTGATGGTGTCGACCGAGCGCGCGCCATGGATGGTGGGCAAAAAG
>NZ_DAMAGB010000035.1:67763-72027 GCF_031995485.1 Janthinobacterium sp. | reverse complement strand
CTGGGCTTTGACGGCGCGCCCGTCTTCTACAGCTGGCCCTCGCAGGGCGAGGTGGCGCGCTATACGGTCGATGAAAACAATATCGAATGGAGCACGCCGCATATCAGGGCGTTCCTGGCCGATTTCCTGGCAAAGACGCGGGCGGAAAAAGTGTACCTGATCGGCCACAGCATGGGCAACCGGGGCCTGGCGCGCGCCTGCGCCGAGCTGATCGCCGGGCAGCCTGATCTCGCGCAGCGCATTGCCGCCATTATCCTGAGCGCGCCCGATATCGATGCGCAGGTGTTCCAGCAGCAGATTGCGCCGCAGCTGACGGCCGCGCAGCACCCGGTCACGCTGTACGCCTCGTCGGAAGACCTGGCGCTGGCGGCATCAAAAACAGTACACGGCTATGCGCGCGCCGGCGACAGCGGCGCCGGCATGCTGATACTGCCCGGGGTGGAGACCATCGATGCCACCGGCGTCGATACGGGTTTTCTCAAGCACAGCTATTTTGCCGAACAGCGCTCGGCCCTGTCGGACATGTTTTATCTGATCCATGACAACAGGCGCGCCGACCAGCGTTTTCTCGATGCGGTCGATACGCCCAAGGGGCGCTACTGGAGTTTCCGGCCCTGACAGGCAAGCGGGCCGGCATGGTAAGATGCGATAAAACGGCATGGCAAAGATGCGGCGACCGCGCCGCGATGATGACCATGCGCAAGCAGGCAAATTTTATGTTGACATCTTCTTCTACCCAGCAAGCCGAAACGCTGATCCGCAGCACCAACGCCCGCGTCACCAAGACCCGCGTGAAGGTGCTCGACTTCCTGATGGCGCAAAGCCAGTCGCTGACCCACCATGAAATCCAGCAGGCGCTGTCGCAGGACAGCGATATCGATTCCGTCACCCTGTACCGCGTGCTGGAATGGCTGACCGAAAACGAGCTGGTGCACCGCATTGCCGGCGGCGACCAGGTCTGGCGCTTCAGCGCCGGCGGCGGCCACCAGGCGCATGAGCACGCCCACTTCCAGTGCAACAAGTGCGCCACCGTCACCTGCTTCAACGAAGTCAAGCTGCCGCCGCCGGTGGCCCTGCCCGAAGGCTTCAGCGGCGGCGACGTCGATTACCTGATCAAGGGCGTGTGTCCGCGCTGTAAATAGGCGCCGTTCCCGCCACGCAGCCGTCCAGGCCCCGTATCAGGGTCTCCTGCGGCAAGCCTCGGCCAATAAACACCATCTTGCTGGCACGCGCTTCGCCTTCGCGCCACGGCGCGCCCAGTTCCGAGCCCATCAGCATGTGCACGCCCTGGAACACGGCCCGGCATGGCGTGCCGGCGATATACAAAATCCCCTTGTAGCGCATCAGCTGGCTGCCGAACAGCTGCACAATGGCGTCCAGAAAGTTTTCCACCTTGTACAGGTCCATCGGCTGCGCCTGGTGATACACGAAGGACTGCACGCCGTCGCCATGGCGGTGCCCCAGTTCGCCCAGGAAATCCGGCTCCAGTTCGACGATGGCATTGAGGTTGAAGCCGCGAATGTTCAGGATATCGCGCAGCGGCACATTGCCAAAACTTACTTTCTGTATGCTGGCGCGGCAGTTGATGGCCGCCAGGCGCCGGCGCAGCGCCGCCAGCTCGTCCTTGGTGACCAGGTCGGTTTTCGACAGCAGGATGCGGTCGGCAAAGCCCACCTGTTCCTGCGCTTCGCGATGGTCCGTCAATTGCTGCTGGGCGTGGCGCGCATCGATCACGGTGAGGATGGCATCGAGCATGTAAAACGCGCTGACGGACGGCTCGGCAAAAAACGTCTGCGCCACCGGCCCCGTCGCGGCCAGGCCCGTGGTTTCGATGATGACATGGTCAAAAGCCAGCAAGCCCGATGCGCGCTTGGCCCGCAGTTCGCCCAGGATGCGGATCAGGTCGCCGCGCACGCTGCAGCAGATGCAGCCATTGTTCATCTCGACAATCTGCTCATCGCTGTCCTGCACCAGCAGCGCGTTGTCGATGCTTTCGGCGGCAAATTCATTTTCGATCACCGCAATGCGCAGGCCGTGCTTGCCCTGCAATATGCGCCTGAGCAAGGTGGTCTTGCCGCTGCCGAGAAAGCCTGTGATGATCGTGACAGGGATCAGCTCGGGGATCGCGGGGTCGTCCATCACGCTTCTTCCAGCTCGTCCATCCGCTGCCACTGCGGAAACGGATCGGGCAGCGCGTGCCAGCCGTCCATGCCCAGCCGGGTTTCGGCAGGCGTGAGCAGGCAGCGCTGCAGGTCCGCTTCGATGGCGGCGCGATCCATGTCCTGGCCGATAAAGACGATTTCCTGGTAGCGGTCGCCGTACGGCTCGCTCCAGCCGGCTGTCAAATCCTCCAGCGATTCCGCGTCGGTTGGCCAGCGCTCCTGCGGCACCGCCGCCCACCACAGCCCCACCGGCTCGATATTCATCAGCTTGCCCGCGCCGGACAGGCTGGCCACCCACTGCGGCCGGCCGGCCAGCCAAAAGTAACCCTTGCTGCGCAGGACGCCGGCGATCGGCTGCGCGATATAGTCGTACAGGCGCTGCGCGTGGAACGGCTGTTTTGCGCGGTACACAAAGCTGCCGATGCCGTATTCCTGCGTTTCCGGCACGTGCACGCCGGCCAGCTCTTGCGCCCAGCCCGGCATATTGGCCGCCTGCTGCAGATCGAACAGCCCGGTTCCCATGATGGCGTCGAGCGGCACCACGGACTGGCTGGTTTCGATCACGCGCGCGCCCGGATTCAGGGCCTTTAGCAGGGCCAGCACGCGCTGGCGTTCATCACTATCGACCATCTCGACCTTGTTGAGCACGATGACATTGGCAAACTCGATCTGCTCCGTCAGCAGGTTGGCCAGCTGGCGCTCGTCGCCCTCGCCCGCCGTCTCGCCGCGCTGCGCCAGGGTGTCCTCGCTGCCGAAGTCCGCCAGGATATTGGCGCAGTCGACCACGGTGACCATGCAGTCGATCTGCGCCACGTGGTTCAGGCTGTCGCCATGCTCGTCCTCGAAGTCGAAGGTGGCCGCCACCGGCATCGGCTCGCCCACGCCGGTCGACTCGATCAGCAGGTAGTCGAAACGGTCTTCCGCGGCCAGGCGCCGCACTTCGAGCAGCAGATCGTCGCGCAGGGTGCAGCAGATGCAGCCGTTCGACATCTCGACCAGCTTTTCCTCGGTGCGCGACAGGGCCGCGCCAGCCGCCTGCGCACCCTCCCTGACCAGCGCGGCGTCGATATTGACGTCGCTCATGTCGTTGACGATCACGGCCACGCGCTTGCCCTCGCGGTTGCGCAGTATGTGGTTGAGCAAGGTGGTCTTGCCGGCGCCCAGGAAGCCGGACAGGACGGTGACGGGCAGTTTGTTTTGCATGATTTTCCTTTATTGCAGTTAAGTTGCATTTGTAAATTATAATGCAGCTCACTTGCATGTGAAGAATTTTCTTTGCCAATGCCCTGCTGTCATTCGGCCGTCACATGACCGCGCTACAGTCGCCTCCTTTGTATCTTTCCGAGAAATGGCAATGAAAACAAACTGGATCATGATGGCGGCGCTGGCAGGTGTGGGTCTGGCTGGCTGCAACGGCAGTTCGAACAAGGCGGCCACTATTCCCGAAGGCACGAGCGTGACCGTGGCGCTGCTGGAAACCACCGACATTCACTCGAACGTGCTCAGCTACAACTACTATGCGCTGGCCGAAGACACCAGCCTGGGCCTGGAACGCACCTCGACCCTGATCCAGGCGGCGCGCGCGGAACATCCCAACAACGTGCTGCTCGACGACGGCGACGTGATCCAGGGCACCCTGCTGGCCGACCTGCAAGCGGTGGCCGCGCCGGTCCCCTGCACCGCCACGCTGGCCGTGCACAAGGCGATGAACGCACTGAAATACGATGCGGGCGGCATGGGCAACCATGAATTCAACTATGGCCTGGGCTACCTGAGCCAGATCACCAATACCGATTTCGCCATTCCCGGCGTCAGCAAGCCGACGGGGAACTGCGGCGCACCCACCTTCCCGTCCGTGCTCAGCAATGTGGTCGGCGTGGCCAGCGGCAAGCCGATCTTCAATCCGTACGTCCTGCTGCCGCGCGATTTTGCCGCCGTGGCGCCCGATGGCAGCAAGCTCAACGTCAAGATCAATATCGGCGTGATGAGCTTTGTGCCGCCGCAAATCCTCGAATGGGATCAGAAGGTATTGGCCGGCAAGGTCAGCGTGACCGGCGTGCAGGAGGCGGCCAAACAATATGTGCCGGAACTGCGCAGCAAGG